>JAKDNQ010000008.1 GCA_030456405.1 Nitrospira sp. | reverse complement strand
TCGAATAATTCCTATAGATTGAACGCTACAAACCCCAAGCCGAACGGAACAAGTGGAACGAGAACAACGGAACGGTCTCACTGATGTCGTTGTGCATACCTATGCGGTTCAACTCATACATGTTTCCTGGACGCCGACCTTCTACACCGGACCTCGTCCCGACGGCAGCCACGTACTGAGCCTGCCGCACCAAACCCTGAATGGCATCGTTATTATCTCCGTTGGGGTAACAGAAGACCGGAAGATATCCCACTGGCAAGGTACGAAGTAGTCTATCGGACTCCTGCAGTTCTTGCCGAATAGTCTCCTCATTAAGCCGAGTCAGCAAATGATGTGAGCAGGAATGAGAGCCGAAAGAAATCGCGTTCTCGGCCATCTCCGCCACTTCACTCCAATTCATTATCACTCTTTCGTGCGGCACAGAAACCTCCAGGATTTCACTCAGCTTGCCAATCCCGCTCTGAATTTCGCTTGGGGGCGCTAATTTACAACGCCCGATCACTTCCCAGACGGTGGAAAGTCTGACACCGTGCTGACCATCAAATTCATGATGCGCCAGGCCAGACAGTTCAGCGATCACATCACCGGCGCTCTTCCGTTGCGTCGGAGTCATCGACTCTTGGCTAAGGCGAGCGAAAAGATATGCGAACTTCTCAGGCCAGAACCATTCATTCGTTCCGACATAATTCGTGGGGAGAAATATCGTCGCAGGCACGTGATACGCTTTTAGAATAGGGAACGCATGGCGATAGTTATCCAACCAGCCATCGTCGAAAGTCAGTACACAATACCTCTTTTTCTCATCCCACTTGTTATCATTCCACCGTGCGAGCAACTGCGCGAATGAAAGGATCTCGAATCGCTTTAATAGCCAACGGAGCTGCATGTCGAACACGTCACGGAGAACATACATTCCTGGTTCAATATTGCCCCGACTCAGATCGTCAGGAGTTACAATGCGATGGTACGCTAAAATTAACACTTTCCCCCTGCACACAAACGGACCTACGCCGAGTCGATGAGCCAATTCTCCCACGACTGATTTAGTGATCGATTTGAGTCCACCGACATTCATCTTGATTTCAGAGGTGGCCCCAGTTGTTTGGTCAGCATAGTTCATCCCCTAAGTGGCGCCTCGCAGTATTCTGCCTACGGCGGTGAGCCGTGAGGGCAGATTGTCAACATACACTCCATTGATGTTCATCCGTCAAACGCTCGATACGGCCTCGTTAGGTTCTAGAAAGTAACGTTCCAAGCCCTATTGGATAGCGCTGACGCCGTAGGCGTGAAGATATACCTCATGGTATTTAATACTCTTCCAGAGGCGCTCCACAAGCACGTTGTCAAGACAGCACCCATACCAGGTGAGCGCCTCCTGGAGCAACTTCAGACAGACGTTGGTGGTCAGTGCATTGGGGAGCTGCCATGCCAACACTCGACTACTCGCCCAGTCTAGAATGGCAAACAAATGCACGAACCCCTGTGTCATCGGGATATACGTGATGTCGGCCACCCATACGTGATTGGAACGGGTGAACGTCAGATCGCGTAGTATGTAGGGATAGACCGTATGGGCGGGGGTACCGGTGGCTGGTGCGAGGCTTCCGATACACGGCATTGATCCTCATGCGTGTCATCAGGGTGCGCACACGCTTGCGCCCGATCGTATGCCTCTCTCTACTCCCATGAAAATGCTTCTTGATTCTTTCACAATTAGTTTTGTTAGGTTTTCAATCTGCATTTCACGTTTAAAGAAGCTCGTTACTCGTTTTCGAGCGCCCTGCCCAAGTTTCATACGCAGCACGTCGTCGTCACATATTTGTATAATTCTTTCAGCAAGCATGACAAAATCACCAGCTGTAATTCTAAATCCAGTTTCGTTCGGAATGACTGTTTCTCGGACGCCTAGCAGGTCCGATACTATCAAAGGAACCCCAGACGATGTGATCTCGAGAGTCGAAATCGGAAACGAATCCCAGCCAGTTGTTGCTAAGCAGCCTACATGGCAGCATGGAATTATTTTAAAAAGATCATGTCGATAACCGCCAAAGGTAATGTGCGCCTCTGCTTTCGTCCCTTTGTAGAGGGGATGGAATGCTGATTCTTGGCCTTGTTTATTTCCAAAGAATATAAAATGTAAGTCGGTTCTATTTAAAGTGTTGATAAGGTGCGCCGCACTTTTTACGATAACATGGACACCTTTTCTGTGCTCCATGTGCCCAGAGTAATACACTATTTTTCTTTCCCTTGGGATGTTTAACGTGTCATGCGCATACCAAGTTTGAGTTAGGTCTGGCTTGAACTTCTCAGTATCGATGCCGGAGTTTACTACGTGACACTGCCGTTCGGGGATACCTCTGCCATGGGTTGCAGTTAGTTTCATTCCTTGAGATTGAAAAATAAATGCATCGGGCCTATTACGACACATTCTCACTCCAATCCTTTTAAATAGGAGCTTTATACCGGAATTTACCGAGCTCATTGGAGCTCCCCAGTATGAGTAAATGTACTTTACTCCCGCTGATCTAAGATGACTATAAAATGTGCTATTTACCGGTTGGTCGAATCCGAATGCAATTTGGATGTTGTTTCTATTGATGTATTCCTTGACATAGTCAATGTGATTTTTATCGTCCGAAAGCGGATCTATTTTCACTATATTCGTCAGTTGGTCTGGAATCGTTAATGAGCGTCCTTTTTCTAAAGATGGATACGCAAAATGTACATTATTCCAGTCTGCTGTGAGTTTGTACGCCATTTGCGAAAATGTGAATTCATGCCGTTGAATGGCGTATCCTGCATTTGATCCACAATGAAAGAAAACGAGAATGCCAGTCACTTTACTAGTTTCCTAATATCAGTGAATCGGGATAAGAGGTAGCGGCTCGTCCGCTGCCCCTCCCACACCACCGGACTTGCGGGGTCACATCCGGCAGTTGGGAAAGCACTGCTGCCGAATTGAGCCACAAAGAGACATGGCGTTATCATAACGAAGTACGTCCTCTCATCATGGCAACTTCACAGGAGTCGTCGATCCACGCACTGTCTTTGATCATGGGTACCTGATCAACACAAGGCTAGATCAGCGCTTGAGAGATGAGACGGGCACTGCCAGCGATCCCGCATAACCATTTCTAAAACAACGTGTAGATAAAAGGCGCCACGGCTGACCCTTGTGTAAGAACGATCAGAGAGCCCAGCAACACCAGTACCAGAATAATCGGCAAGAGCCAGAACTTCTTCCGCTCCTTCATGAAAGCCCACAGCTCTTGAAGAAAATCTCCCATGTCGTCTCCTTGTGAAATTATCGCCCTACGTTCCCAATACTCAAAACATGTTCTTCATATGGGACGCGGGCCTTGGCTGACACATCACACGGTACGTCTTCGTATCAGGATCGAGCTTTCTTCGCATGGGATCACGACCGGTCAATTTCATGAACACCCCCATTGGCGTCAGCATGCCATAAAACAGGATCCCTAGAATAATACGGGTATTGACCCATCCCATCACATGCCCGACCCACATCCATCCTCGGTACACATGTTTCAATACACCCGGCACCACAAGCCCGGTAGCCGCCAGGAGCGCACCCGGGACAACCACCCAGATGCGCATCGCCTCCTGCCGCCAGACTGAGGGCCACAATCCGATGAACAAGAAAATCCCACCGACCATAAGGCCGAATTGGCGTAGCGTCTTCTTCGTGATGTCCACATGCTCCATCGCTCAACCTTTTCTGGCAAGAGAAAATCCTTACCGTTTAGACGGACTCCACGACACAATGCGCTCGCCTCGAAAGTAGCGGATCCAGGCATCGAGAATTGAAAGATTCACCATGACGAAAAATGACGGGATGCGCAACATCCCGACACTGGGCAACCGCTTGATTGCGAGATAGGCCAATGCCATTGCGTAGAATATCACCTGTACTACTAGAGTCCCTCGAAAAAACAGCGATGACGATGCCAGTACCACATTCGCCATCAGGGCGGTGATCATCGCGAATGGAACGAGCCATCGACAGAGTTTGTGGCTAAACAATTGCCAAGCGAAGAGGTGATACCGGAAAGGGTTCAATAAGGACAAGCTCCGCATGAACACCGATATGCCTCGGACGATCGTTCGCACCTTGCGGTCGTACTCTTTTCTCTGATCGGAGAGGTTCATGTAAAACCCCACACATTCGGGATCAGCAACTCCACGCAAGCTGCTCCGAACGCTATTCAGCAAGGTATTGAAATCGCTTTGCAGGTCAGGGGCCCAACCTTGACAGACAGATCGGCGCGCCGCAAAGAAAGACCCGCTCAACCCAACCAATGTATTCACTCGCGTTTCAAGATTCCGCAGGAACATTTCATAGCGGACATAGGCTCCTTCTCCGCTGACGGTCCCATCCGTGTCAATGAAGCGGTCGACACTACTGACACAGCCGACGGTCTGATCTGAAAAATTCTTGACGATCGAGCTGATCGCCGTTGGTTCAAGCATGGTTGCGGTATCCGAAAACACCAGGATCTCTCCCGTTGTCGACTCGACAGCCTGCTTCTGCGCGGCCTCTTTCCCCCCCTTCATGTTCAATCGGACCAGCCGGATGCCCAATGACGAAAACGATCGCACAAGATCATCGGTTCCGTCCGTCGAGCAATCGGAAGCCACCACCACGTCATACGACTCACGAGGATAGTCTTGCTGAAGTGCATTGAGCAGCTTTTCACGAATCCGCTTTTCCTCGTTATAGGCCGTGATGATAAAGGACACTGTCGGCCGGTACGGCCCTTTTTCGACAGGCCGGTTGCGCACAACTCCTATCAACATTAAGAGGAGTGGATAGCCAACATAGGCATAGCAGATAAATCCTATAGAAATCCAAAAGACTATTTGCATGCATACAAAGATGCTCATCGCGAGACAGCCCAACCCTTCCGTACAGAAAATACAGTCTGTCGTTATGACGAGGAGTCTGCCGTTTTAGGGCTCTTGGCCTTTACAGGAACTGGTCCGATCTCCCTGCTTCCCAATATCCGGCCGATTTTCAGACGATCCGCTTCCGTGACGAATTGGTGAGTCGGTAATGTCACCAAGCGATCGACAACCTCCTGAGCGCCGACACACTTCCGGCTCACTAAACGGCCTGTCAGCTCTGGAATCTCTTGAATCGTCGCCGGATAGCTTGGACTCAACCCAGCGCCTACTTCTCGGCTCTGCCGGCATATCGCCTCTTTCATTTCTCGATCCCGAACCATCACGGGAAGTCTGAGATAAACCGCCTCTTTCCCAGTAATCGGCTTGATGCCTCTATAATCAAGATCCAATCCCTCGATGAGCCAGCCGGCACAAGCCGCCCGTTCTTGATTGGCTAGAACCAAACGCTGTTCCCATCCCTGAAGCTGATGCGCACGTACCTCATCCATACGGTATATCGGAAAGTTCGTATCAAACACGGTCTCCCCTAGCCGTAGAAAGGGAAGTCCTGCGGGGAGCCAGTACAACAAGGGGTGTATAAAGAACCGCATCATGACCATCTCAAGCCAATTCCTGGCGACTTCACCTCGAGGAGCCTCCGGCAAGGTCGCATACTCAGCTTTGATTCTTTCAGCGACGGGTAATGACCTCGCCAGTATCACTCCTCCTGTACCGCACGTAAGATTTTTCCCACGCCCCAGACTGAAGAAGGCCACGTCCCCTAGCGTGCCAAGCAGGCGCCCCCCCGACTGGCCGCCCATTGCCTGAGCGGCATCTTCAACCACCACGACGCCTGTCCCCTCGCAGAGTCGTTTCACACGGGTTACATCTGCTGGGCGACCAAATAGGTGGGTCGGCACGACACAGAGGACCTCCTCGTTGATGAGGCCCTCAAGTTCTGTGAAATTGAAATCGAGTGTTTCCGGGTCGACATCGCAGAGCACCACGTCCAACCCAGCCCTGACAATCGCAGACGGCACGGAAAAACAGGTATAGGCAGGAACGATCACTCGCCGTCTTCCGCTCGATGCTGCGAGCGCCTTGAGAATCACCGTCAATGCCGCTTTTCCTGACGACACCAGAAACACCTCACGGGCCGAGAACGTTCCTTTCAGCTCTTGAACCAAGCGCGCGCGATGTGTGCCCCCACCCCACAGGCCGCTTGCCGCGCCCATAAGATCCCAGAAAGAGATTGGAGCAGCAGTTGGAGAAAGCGTTCGTTGTGGCATCATGGCAAATACTTCACAATATGTGGACCAATCAGATTGGCCACTGGTAAGGGAAGGCGTTGCCACACGGAAATGGCGGCCTTGAACTTGGGATTGTCTGGATTCAGCTCCGGGAGACTCTGCCCTCCGGATAGCCAATAATACCAATACAGCTGGCGAGGATGCGCCCCCCACTGTTGTTTGAATCGGTACGTTCCGCTATCAACCGATGATCGACCAAAATCAAACTCCTTGAATCCTTCACGGCAGGCAAACTCCAGCACCGCGCTATACAAAAGCATGTTAGGGGCCTGCCGACTGAACCGCCGATCTGATGCTGCCCAAGGAATCTCCAGCGTGCTGCGAAAACCGTACAGCAGCCCCGAAGCAAGGGGTATTCCCTTCAGCGAAACCACGCACAGTCGCACTTCTTTGGGAAAGACCTCGATAATCGACTGAAAGAACCCTTTCTCGTACACGGGCGTGCCCAAATCGCGCATACATCGAGCAAACACACGATAGTAGTCTTCAAGCAGCTCTTCGCCGCCGATGCGGACGTCCATTCCTTCTTTCTGCGCCCGCCGGATTTGGCTTCGTAACTTGGATGGGTAGGCCTTCAGCAAGGTCTCGTAATCCGCAGGAAGCGTGAGTCTCATCGAGACTTTGCGGGAACGAACCGGCCAGTCAGTTTCAATCGGCTCAGTCTGTCTCAATTCAATGTGAGCCGCTCCAACATCCTTAGCCGTTTCCCCCGCCGCCGCCAGAAGTGCAAGACGGGCATCGGCGCGATCAGCCAATACTCCTCCATAATTCAAGAAAGCCATGGATGTCAGGAAACATCCGAACATCGGACTCTTCGTCAATACCATAGGAAGGAGCCCTAGGATCGTCCCTCCTGCATCCTTGGCCATCAGGTAAAACGTACGATGCCCGAAGACTTTACTGATGACGCCCCGCCAGGCCAGCGTATGGTAGCCTGAGGCCTGTGGGTGGCTCAGCACAAAATGATCCCACATGGCTTCGTCGTGGGAATCCTTCAGGAGTACGACATTCACCGTACCCTCATAACGGTACAATACCAATGATATGGACGCATATCATCTCACCTAGGCGCATGCCTATTCCGAGATACCATTATAGACTGAATGGCGGTCTCCAGCATCTTGCCCATTGCGCCCCAGGAATACTGAGCTTGCACGCGGGCCAGTCCATTGGCGCCCAACTGTTCCGCGGTTTTCTGATCCGTGAGCAATCGCACCACTTTATCGGCAAAATCCTGTGGGTCATCCGCCAGCAGTACTTCACGATTGTCATCGAGATCAAGACCATCAATACTGATCGATGTCGCAACAGTCGCTTTCTGCATGGCCATGGCAGCCAGAATCTTGTTTTTGACCCCGGAACCGACACGTAACGGACAGACGAAGACCCTCGCACTCCGTACATACGGACGAATGTCATCGACCTTCCCCGTGACATGAACCCCGGAAGTACCTGTCAGAGCCTTGACTCTCCCGGATGGCTCACTTCCGACGATCCAAAACTGGACTTGCGGGCGCTTTGCTTTCACCAACGGGAAAATATCTTTGACAAAATACATCGCAGCATCTTCGTTAGGGGCATAGCCCATCACACCGGTGAATACGATCTTATCCTCCTCCACCGCGCTCGTGTCAGGAGAAAAGTACTCCATATCCACCCCATTGGTAATCGTAAGGGTATTCAACGTTGCCGAAAGCTCTTTGATGGCCTTTTCATCGACGACGGAATTGGTCATGATCAAGTCGAACGTTTTCCCAAGCGACCGTTCCAGATTCTGAATACTGATCAATCCCAGATAGGCCGATAGTCGATTACGCCAACCTCGTTCCGTTTCCAACATTGTCCTGCTGAGAAGCGTAAGAGAATCATGGAGATCGACAATCGCCGGAACACCTTTCTCTTGATCGATATACTGGGTCATTGGAAGAATATCGACATAGATCAAATCGATACGCTCCTGGCGACAAAGAACCCCAATCTTGTCACGGACAGATTTAAAATACGCGGCATGCCGATAACGCGTTTCGAAGTGGGCCGCGAGATGCACACGATGCCATTGTTGCCCCCACCATCGCGCCGATGGAGGGGCAGGCAACACCTCAACTCGTGTAAACACTTGCGATGTCGTTACATCGTTCAGGAAGGATTGGTGTCGCTCGTGAGAGGAGCAGTAGGTAACAAGGATAAGCTCATGAAGTCTCGAAAGTTCTCGACAGAGGCTGAACAATCGAGGAGATCCTGGCATGCGGGAAGTCGCCGGGATATCTGGAGCCAATACAAGGATTTTCATCCGATATACCCTGACGTGGATCGAGCCATCGCAGTTCCATCACCAACAAATACCATCATAAGAGGCGGTAAAACTTTCTCGCCCCTCGATCCTGGCCAAATCGATGATCAATTGGTCTGCACGCATACTCTTAAGAGCGGGCACGAACTCTGCTGAGGCATACCCTACGACAACCACTTGAGCCGTATCCACGACATCCTCAGCTCGCTCGACAAGCAACGATGAGAGGTGAGGGATATGTTTTTCGATAAACTGCTTGTTGGCTCCAATCAGGCGGCTGGTCGCCACGTTCCTGTCATAAATTTTCACGTGAAAACCTTTCCCTAAGAGCGTCTCGATCACTTCCACAAGCGGGCTTTCTCGTAGATCATCCGTATCGGGCTTGAACGTCATCCCGAGAAATCCCACTCGCTTCTTGCCCAACCCAACAATCTGTTGGATGACACCCCTGATTTGAGATGCGTTACTCTGAAGAATGGCATTCAAGACCGGCACGTCAACATCTGTCCGTTTCGCCTGGTACGACAAGGCGCGAAGATCCTTGGGCAAACATGATCCGCCAAAGGCGAACCCTGGCTTTAGATACACTTTGGAGAGATTCAACTTTGTATCTTGGCAGAAAATGTCCATCACCGCATGACTGTCGATGCCGAGCTTCTTGCACATGGTCCCGATCTCGTTAGCAAACGTCACTTTGAGCGCATGGAACGCATTGTCAGAATACTTCACCATCTCGGCTGCCCTGATCGAGGTCCGAATCGTGGGCGCCTCGATACCGGAATAAATTTCCTCCACGGGATCTCCCTCGCCGACATTCCGTTCACCGATGACGATCTTCGGCGGATGATAGTAATCTTTTACCGAGGTGCCTTCACGAAGAAATTCAGGATTGTAGCAAACATGGAAACCAATCCCGCTGGTTTTTCCTGAATGCTTCTCCAGAATCGGGATCGCCACATCTTCTGTCGTTCCCGGCAACGTCGTGCTTCGAAACACGATTGTGTGAGAGTTCGACTTGTTTTGCAACGCCGCGCCAATATCTTCACACACTCGTTTCAGATACGTCAGATCCAGGCTTCCATTGACGTGACTCGGTGTACCGACGCAGATGAAAGAGATATCCGTGTTGAGAATCCCTTCTTCAGACGATACCGTAGCTTTCAGCAGGCCCTGCGCCACTGCCTTGGCGATGAAATCTGAGATGTCCGGCTCAACAATCGGGGCTGTGCCCAAATTAATCGACGCCACCTTATCCACATTCACATCAACGCCCCACACGGTGTGGCCGCTTGCCGCGAGACACCCTGCCGAGACAGTCCCGACATATCCCAATCCGAATACACTGATTTTCATCGTGATCACCCTCTTCCGATTAACTCAACATTCCGCCCAGCGACTACTGAGCCCACATCAGACAACCTGCCGAAAATACTCGATGGTTTTCTTCAACCCGTCCTCCAACTCGACTCGCGGCTCCCATCCCAGCAGTTGCTTGGCCCGGCGAATATCAGGACGCCTTACTTTTGGATCATCCACCGGCAAGGGCCTATGCTCGATCTTGCTGTGTGAGCCAGTGAGCTTGAGGACCAACTCCGCAATCTGCTTGACGGTTCGTTCTCGCGGGTTCCCGATGTTCACAGGATCGTGCATCGTTTCAGAAAGCGGCTGTTCCGACTTCGTGAGGAAACTTGCTCTGTCGGTCCGTTCGGCAACAGACTTATCGGAGTCGATCAGGAGGAGTTCCGTGATGCCACCTACAAGATCATCCGCATAACAGAAGCTGCGAGTCTGGCTGCCATCTCCAAAGATGGTAAGCGGTTTACCTTGAAGCGCTTGAACGACAAAATTTGAGACCACTCGTCCATCATGAGGGCGCATCCGCGGACCGTAGGTATTAAAGATTCGCACGATGCGCGTGTCGACACCGTGATACCGGTGGTAGGCCATCGTCATCGCTTCGGCGAAGCGTTTTGCTTCATCATAGACACCTCGCGGACTGATCGGATTGACATTCCCCCAATAGGACTCCGGCTGAGGATTGACCAATGGATCACCGTAGACCTCAGACGTACTGGCTAACAGCATCCGAGCGCCTTTTGCCTTTGCTAAACCCAGCACCTTGTGAGTACCCAGAGCCCCGACTTTGAGCGTGGCAATCGGCATCTCCAGATAATCTTGAGGGCTCGCAGGAGAGGCAAAATGTAAAATCGCGTCCAACTGTCCATCTATATGGATATAATCGCAGACGTTGTACTTGACAAAGCTGAACTGTGGATTGCCCATCAAGTGCGCGATGTTCTCCACGCGACCCGTAATCAAATTGTCCATAGCAACAACTTCATGCCCCTTGCCGATCAGCAGATCGCTCAAGTGGCTTCCCAAGAACCCTGCTCCGCCAGTTATCAATATGCGCATTAGTTCATACTCCTGCTTTACAAACGTATTCCTCTCTATCGTCACCACGCAACGAGGTGTTCAGCCGTAGGAAGCACCCATCCGTTTAACCAATTTACCTTGCCTGGATAGAATGCACCACTGTATTCCCGATATGAGAGTTGACACGAATTCTTTATGATTTATTGTGCGCAACTCTCATCAATACGCTGTTCGAGTACAAAGGAAGAGAATGGGATTATGTCTCTCTCAGTACACTCCTTATGGAACAGAGACCAGGAGTTGGATCTCAGCATTGTGAGCTGCACCAGCTTCGGAAGCTATTCCTCGAGTTACACTATAGCCTCGCTCAAAAGCCTCCTGCCACCGCAAGAAAATGCCCGAACCTTAGGTGGGTACGTATGATGCATTTGCATGCCCATCCATCGCGACCACCACATAGCCTATAGGCTCTTTCCAGAGACGCTATTCGCGTCCCATACCTTGCCCACTCAGAAGGGTCGAACGCAAAAATTAAGCGGATTGCTTACGGAAGGCTGATCGCTCACCCAGTCCGTCGGAGGCTTATTTTAAGCGAAGCGTCACATGAACAAAGGGGGAGTCCGAGGAGTTCCACCTTTTCCATTGAGCTCCGCCGTTCTCCCACCAACCGCATAGACCATTCCTTTCTTTGCGGTCTCTGCTATGTGCGTACGTTCCTGCAATGAAGTATCCGATGTCACACATGCGACCTTTGTGGCAACGGCAATCTTCGATCGATGCTTCGACAGGTAGTCCTCTAGAGAACAGAGAACCTTTGCAGGGTTCCCTGCACACACTGTATCGGGTGGTAGAGACCGAGTCACAACGGAGTTAGCTCCAACAATTGTCTTAGGACCAATCACGACACCGGGTAAAATCACCGTCCTTGCGCCAATATGGCACGACTCACGAATTGTCACTTGTCCAATTCTCGCTGCATCCAGAAACTCATCCATTTGAGCATCATGAGCCAAGATCAAACATTCCTCTCCGAAGCCACAGTGATCTCCAATGGAAATAAGGAAGCAGTAGTCTGGATCAATCCGCGTCGACGCCGGCAGCCATACATCCGACCCAAGATGCATCCCTTGTTGGCGCAGCTTGTACCAGCGACGCTCCAAACGTTTTCGTTCAATTTTCGACTTCAAGGCCGACAGTATATCCAAGATCCAGTTAAGCATTTAACGGATCGATCTGCGAACCATCATCTTGCAGCGCTCAACTCCAGACACGTATTGGACTAGACGCGGGAGTGTTTCTGGAAAACCAAACCTCATCACCTTGAATCGACCGGCCGGATCGTTTCCAAATGGTAGAGGATCGGCGAATCCAGGCTCCCCAACGACTGCTCCCTGTAACCCCAACTTCTGCAACACCTCAATCTCTCGCTGGCTAAAATCCTCCCACTGACCGTTGGGGTAGCAAAAAATATTCACAGGGTGTCGGACCTCCTTGTTCAGTCGAAGCCATGATTCTTCAATTTCCAGTTTCGACTGATGAGAGTCGGTCCGACTCAAGATAGGATGGGTCACCGTGTGTGGGCCAAAAGTCATCCCGCGCTCTTCACAGATACGCGCCTGATCCCAGCTCATGGGAGCGTATCGCTGAGGAGGTTTCTCAGGAAGCTCTACACCGGCCGCCTCTGCGAGACATAAAATCATACGATGCTTTACGTCATCAGCAATGACTTTGCACCGTTGGGTAAAGTCTTCTTGCGCCTTCAGACGCTTGTCATAGCTCTCTAACTCATAGGACAAACTCAGCTGAGGGAACGTCATCTTAATGGATTTCCGTGACGTCACGGAAAAAATGTAATCAATCTTATCCCACCAGAACCACAAATGGCCGTCGATAAACCCTGTCGTGACAAAGGTTGTCACCGGACAATCATACTCTGCAAACACGCGGCCTGCAATTTCGGCTTGATCCACATATCCGTCATCGATCGTAAATGCGATCGCGCCTCGCAAAACCGACTCTTTCTTCGCAAGACGATCGAAGATATTCTCTAGAGAAACAATCTCATATCTGTGGTTTCTGAGGTACTCTAACCCTCGCTGCAACTGCGCAGGGTCAAACCCAGCGATTCCTCGATTGGGATCTTGAAATCTATGGAGCATGAAGATCGTGGCGCAGTCACGCTGAGCTGGGCTAAATAGAGTGGCCACTCTCGGGGCAGAAATTATCTTATAGTAGAGTGCACGGCCTAGAGACATTTCGACTCCAATCTCCAGCTACGTTTCACTGCCAACAAATCAAATACCCACTCACTTACTCCAGAACGAAATAGGTTCCTCAGGGAGGCCGAGAATCCAGTCAAAATATAAGCGACGCACTCATGTTTCTGAAAGGTCCACCTGAGTCGGCGACCATACCAACCGCAGACTCAGATTACGGCCATTTCGAAGAACCACCCACGCCATAGCATAACCACTTGGGAAGATGCGACTTTCAAGCCACTGATTATCGAAACGACATGGCCAAGATAATTGGCATAGAACTTTAGCCTCTCGCACCAAGCTCGAATACTACAGCAGGCACATCTAATCCAGCTCAAACTCTTTTTTCCAATCAGAATCTCCCTCAAGCGGTTTCTGATCAGTCTTGTACAACACACAGTTCTCGAGGACGAGGACATCCATTTCGGTCCGCATAAAACAGCGATAGGCATCTTCAGGAGTACAGACAATCGGCTCTCCTCGCACATTGAATGAGGTATTGACCAACACTCCATAGCCTGTTTGGGCTTCAAATGCTTTCAGCAACGCATGGTAACGAGGGTTTGTCTCTTCATGGACCGTTTGTACTCTCGCCGAGTAATCCAGGTGGGTGACTGAAGGAATGTCAGACCGTTGCACGTTCAAGAGATCGATACCCCAAAGTCCCTTTTGGGCTGTCGTCATAGGACAGCGGCGCTTTTCAATCACCGGAGCCACAATCAGCATATACGGGCTGTCAGAATGCAGGTCAAAGTAGTCCGACACTCGCTCCCGAAGAACTGAGGGGGCAAACGGTCTAAATGACTCGCGATACTTGATCTTCAGGTTCATGACGGACTGCATTTTTGTGCTGCGCGCATCACCCAGAATGCTTCGCCCGCCGAGCGATCGAGGGCCAAATTCCATACGGCCTTGCAACCACCCTACGACCTTTTCTTCAGCAAGATCATTGGCAACTCGTTCGCAGAGCGCTCTATCGTCGAGCCTCACATAGGGAGCATCCTTCGATTTAAGGAAGGTTTCAATCTCTTCATTCGAGGAGGAAGGTCCAAGGTAGGCTCCTTTCATCTTGTCATGCGTCCCATTCGACATTCGTGGCTTATTCTTGAACTGATGCCATACAGCCAAGGCCGCACCAAGAGCCCCGCCCGCATCGCCCGCTGCAGGCTGAATCCAGAGCCCTTTATGCGGTCCCTCACGCAAGATTCGGCCATTCCCAACGCAATTGAGCGCAACCCCTCCAGCCAAGCAGAGATTTTCCACACCTGTTTCTTGGTGGAGGGTTCGAGCCAAACGAAGCATGACTTCTTCAGTCACCTCCTGAATCGACCGCGCCAAATCCATTTCGCGTTGACCCAACTTTGACTCAGGTTTGCGAGGTGGGCCACCAAACACCTCGTCGAACTTCCGCCCCGTCATCGTAAGACCTGTACAATAATTGAAGAACTCCATGTTCAATCGAAACGTGCCGTCTGGCTTCACGTCGATCAGATGTTCGAATATGGCCTTTGTATATTTGGGTTCGCCATAGGGTGCGAGACCCATGACTTTGTACTCACCAGAATTGACCTTAAATCCCGTGTAATAGGTGAACGCGGAGTACAGGAGGCCGAGCGAATGGGGGAAAGGAATTTCCCACAACGGGGTGAGCGTATTGCCTTCGCCCAGCCAGGCAGAAGTCGTCGCCCACTCGCCGACTCCATCCATACAGAGAACCACTGCAGAATTATAGGGAGAAGGGTAGAAGGCGGACGCAGCATGTGATTCGTGGTGTTCGGAGAACAACATGGGAGGCAATTCCTTCTTTTTCATTCCCTCTCCATGCTTGAAGAACTCGTCTCTCAGGAGGCTCTTCAGGAATAGCTTCTCTTTCATCCACACCGGCATCGCCGCAAGAAACGATTGCAACCCAGTGGGAGCAAACGCCAAGTAAGTTTCCAAAAGACGCTCGAACTTCACGAGAGGCTTGTCATAGAACACGAGCTGCTCGACATCACAGAGTCGAATACGCCCTGCCACAAGGCAATACTCGACTGCGCGATGTGGAAACCCTGGATCGTGCTTTTTTCTGGTAAATCGTTCCTCCTGCGCTGCAGCCACAATCTCACCGTCCTGCACTAAACAGGCTGCGCTGTCGTGATAGTAGGCGGAAATGCCTAAAATCGCTGTCATTGCTGAGTCTCCGTGGTTATGAGCCGAAACTCGGCGTTCAATGTTACGTTCGACCGATCAGTTTGTCCAGGAGGCAATTGAGTGTCGCCTTCTACCGTGCGGCAGCTGTTCTCCGGTGCAACCGTCACCTGTCAGCGGCATATCGACTACGGCTTACTTACAGAAGAGATGCATAGATGTGACTGAGCCTGGCTGCACAGACACGAACGTCGAAATCTTTGCTGATTTGTTCTCGCAGCATCATACCCACAGTGGTAAGTGACTCCGGATTTTCAGCGAAGCCCTGAAGCCGATCTGCAATCGCTTGAGCATCTCGCTCCGGAACCAATAAGTGACAATGCCTACCAAATAGGTAAGGATTATCAGAGTGCACAGTTGTGATAACAGGCATACTAGTAGCCATCATTTGCTGGACTACGAAAGGAGTTCCTTCTGAGTCACCATCGGCCGCCGTGATACTTGGAGCAACAAATACATGAGATGTCAGTGCGATTTCAAGCAATTCACGAAACGGAACGAAAGGATGATAGCTTGTGATTTCCTCAAGGCCTAGTCGGCTTATGAGTCCGAATACATCCTCTTTGACCTTTTCATCTCCCGATTTCACAATCTTTCCGCCCCCCACAATGCGCAATTCCAAGTTTACACCCGCTTTTCGTGCTAAAGCGACACCTTCGATCAAATATCGGACCCCTTTCTTTTCCCGAAATGTATTGCCTGCAAAAAGTACTTTGAGCGTTTCCTTCTGTCCCAGTATCCGTGGCCTCCATGGCAAAGATTTAATGTCGACCCCAAGGGCGTGGATGACAACTTTGTGCTCTGGACATCCAAGGTTTTTAAGCTCCTGTGCCATCACAGGTCCGAGCGCTAGAATCTTCGACGCTCGGGCAAAGATCTGAGCATACTTAGCTTCCCATCCAGGATAATATCCTATTTGGTATACATCCGCCCCATAAAAACCAACGACCCATGGGATGTCCAAACTATGATGGAGTTGAAGATCGCCCACCGCCACATAACCGAAGTGAGAATGCAGTACTCGTGGTTTTCGCTGTCTTAGTTTCCAGAACTCATTGGGAAGGAGGCAGCTTCCTGTCAACTTGGTCCACACTCGCCGAGGAAAACTCTCACGGTCAAGAAGCCACGCTTCTAACTCAGGAAATTCCTCTCGATTTTCAAGCAAATCACAAAGCACGAACGGAGTATAGTTTGGCAAAAATCGCAGGTGATCATACATCCAATTCTGGGTGCGACCGACGAACGAGTCACATCGCTGAACCGCTACGGGGTACATCATACCTCTTTATATATGGCCCTGAACGAAACGTACGCAGGCCTCTCTTGATTCGACGACAATATCGGACACCCGCTACAGTTCATGACGCTTCAGCGCACGCAATTTCGACAACAAACCAGCCGGAAGATATGCCTTCAACAGATCCACGTATAGTTCGAATTTACCTGGCCGTTCTTTGATCAAGCCGGCTAGTCGCCGCTTGGCGGATTCGTTTCGTCCCTGAATACGATCATGGTAGGCAAGGTCTCGCTGCACGACAAACGAGCGATCGCGGAGGATGGCAGCGGCTTCCTCTCCATGCCTGGACACGAATCGTTTCTCCTGAAGGAGAATGTCGTATATTTGGGCATAATCCTCCAATAAACGAGTGGAGTTGCCCATGAGGCTTCCAGTACGCCAACGATATTTCCCTAATGGCTCTGCAAGATAGCCGACTCCTTGCCCTCCAGCTGCAATCATGATCCAATGCAGATAGTCTTGCGCTATGGGAAGTCGTTCATCAAAGACTCCAGCGCGCTCAAAATAATTTCGACGTTCGACCACAGTGAGGGTTTGAATATGGCTGCATCTGAGTAGTGCCTCTATGCAATACCCTTGAGGAACAGACCGCTTCGTCTCCTGATTAAAACGGACGTAAAGGATCTCGTCCTGTTCGTTGATGACAGAAATCTCACTGTGAATCATCCCACACTCATGGTGCGCGTCGAGAAATGCCACTTGTCTTTCCAGCTTTTCCGGATACCACATGTCATCCGCATCCAGATATGCGAGCAACTCTCCGCTGGATTTCGAAATGGCGTGATTTCTCGCCGCTGAAACGCCCCGATTCTGCTGATAGAGATACGTCACCTTCCGGCCATATTGCATCACCACGTCTTTCGTGTCGTCTGTGGAGCCATCATCGACAACGAGGATTTCGTAATCTTTGTACGTCTGCGCGCACACTGAGTCGAGGGCGCGACCGATATAGCGGGCGCAATTATATGCGGGAATGATGATTGAGACTCGAGGCATAGGAATCTGTTGAAGGATTATCGGAAATACGAGTAAACCGTTCTGCAAGAAATCTACTCGACTTCATGACCGCGAGAGAGCTGGTTCACTTGCGCGGCAACTACATGTCCTCCACCGAGCTTGTACGACACGTAAAGGAAAACTTCTATTATCATTCACAACACCAGAGAACGTTATTGACGGCAGCGCAGACAACACGTATTAAGGAAACTTGGCATGGAGAAAGGAGACGGTGTTTAATGCGCCACTGTTGCAGCACTATCTTCTGCTGTGCGACCGAGCAGGATCGTATATGCTTCCCCAACTCCAAAATCTTGAAGACGTACACGAACCTCTCCATTTTTCACCGGATACATCCCGGCTATGGTGACGAAAGGGCTATCGAGCAGGCCTGAGTCGGGAATCCGTTCGGCACGAACGAAGACCGCTCGTTCTTTCAGGGAAGGGCTCAGTCGATCCACGTTCCGAAACACCACTTCAACCGACTCTTCTCCTGAAGCATTGCGGGTTTCCCGTTTGCCAAGGATCATTCGGCCCGTTTGCAGACGTGAGTCGACCCCAGCAATGCCGGCAACCTTGAATCCTGAGCTTCCGACGCCGACCAGCTGCCCCGTAATCTCTGCGTACCCTTTGTGTGCATACCATGCCGCCCGCCGCAATCCGTCACGCGACAGTAAGCCATCGAGCGTGTCTGTCTCGCAATTCGAGTACCCTTCTCGGTCTGGCCAGCAAGCGTAGGCCGCGCTTTCAGGAGCCTCTTCCTCTATATGACTCAGCCACCACACGAGGTGTCCTGGATGATGTGTGCCATCGGAATACCTGAATTCATTAATCGAGATTGGCCTATTGGGAATTCCACGTTTAGCCATGAACTGTCTCACGTTGACCACATTGTTGGGATGATCAAGCGCCATATCGTGCCAGGATATGATATCCGGCAACACATTCTCCTCGTGGGCAGAGAGAAGAAAGCCGTACAGGTAGTGAGCGGGGCCTCGTGCGAGGCTAGGGCCGACAATGATTGCCTTCGGGTTTACTCGGCGAATCGTACGAACCGCTCGTTTCCAGGTCTCAAAAAACTGCTCGGCGCTCCGATCCCAGAATTGAGGATGATCCGGCTCATTCCAAATATCCCAATGGAGTTGTAACCCTTTGGAGTCTGCTTCTCGCACCAGTTCCTCGACTAACTGTTCCCATCTAGTCCAGTCTCCTCCATCACCCGGCCAGTTTCCTGACGGACCAGGATAGCCATAGCTGTCCGAAATGATTCCCTGCACGACCGCACCGTAACTCCGGACGCGCTGATTCAGAGGCGGATTGAGTGCCTCATTGGCTCTGAGCCGGAATAATTTCGGCTTCAACGGTCGCACGAATCGATCGTCGGGCTGCTCGAAGGAGATACTAAGCAAGAAGCCACTCGCACGATGTATAGCCGGCCCTTTGAGCGCGGCGAAGTCCACTATCACAGTTTCAGCATCAGCGACATGAACTATACTCCCTGTTAGCAATATTAGCGCGCCCGCACACGCAACCAGCTTCAGCCATGAATTCTCACCGTGCATACGTTTTCCCTATCTCCAGGTCTCGTCTTCTCATCGAGAGCACCGCGCGATCCATCTGCTCCATCTCGTCGATATCCCGTCACATGTAAATCGCCTCCGCGTCCAGTTTTGGCCATTTTGTCCTATACGTTTCCCACGGATCCACCTTGTGTTCATGAAGAGACTCCGGCGCGTGTCTGCCCCGCTTGCGGAAAGCCCTGACAGATGATCAGGGGAAGAGAAGGCCGAGCATGAGCGCTTGGCTCAGCAGCTCCCGACCCGTATCTTTACGAATCTTCCTGTCCGTGGCAACGAGGAGCCCCCTCTAAGGACCCATCGTGCGGTCACTCTCGTTGATCGCACGGCTAGGAGTACTCTCCATTGCACAGCAGTTTTCCGACTTCCCTCTCGTAACGATCGATGCTCCGTGACCATGTCCATTCATTGCGCACATACACACCAGCCTGTTCACCCAGTCGACTCCGCAAATCAGGGTTCAGCACAAGGCGTTCAATTGCCTGGGCTAATTCTGATGAATCACGATCGACAAGAATACCGCTGTGTCCGTCGAGCACTGATTCCCGAACGCCGCCTTCACGCACCCCTATAACCGGAGTGCCACAAGCCATGGCTTCCAACGCGACAAGCCCAAAGGGCTCCATGATCGGCATGAAGACGAGCATGAGCGACTGGTTGTACAACGCCACCAGTTCGGCCTCGCTTGGCTTGCAACGGATATTAAGATCAACGTCTGCGACCTTTGCCATTTCAGTTATGCAGGCAAGATACTCGTAATCTTCGTGATGTGTCGCTGATGTAGGTGTTGCGATCACAACCTGTGGGCGACGCGAATGATGAATCTTTGCTACGGCCTCGATCACGAGATGGTGCTGCTTAGCCGCAACAATTCGTCCAGCCGACAGGACCATCGGCTCCACAGACAGACCTAATGGACGAAATTTTGCAGTGTCCACACCATACCGGCAAACCACTGAGAAACGGCGTGCGCGTTGAAACATCGCTTCCTTTGAATAGCAGGAATTTGTGAACACTGTTGTTGCCGCACCAAGCCCGCATAAATCCTGTCTTTCTCTGAATTTCAACCATGTTCTAGTCGCGAGGTTGCAACAAAAACTATAGGCTTGTCTGATACCCGAAGAATTCGACTGAATACTCGGGGCGCAGTTCATCTTATAACGTACCCCACTGACTTCGTGGCTGTAAACAACCGAAGGGAATTTCACCATCGTCGTTATGAGCACCGTATAGCTCGGAGAGCAATGATCAACATGCACGAAGTCGTACCCTCTCGAATTGATGTGAGCCGCCACAGCCTGAAGGGTTGATCGTATCGACCGCCTCTTAAGTAGATTTTGAACCAAGTCGAACCAGGTTTTGGCCAAGTACGGCCTCACGGCATAGAAGGTTTGACGCGGCACCACATGCTGGTAAGACTCTCGCACAAACGGTCGAAGCGGCCAGTTGATGAGATCCGGCTCGCCGATTCGAACGATATACTCATCTACGACATGCCCACGATGAGTCAGTTCACGAACCATGTCGAACGTCGCACGTTTGGAACCGCCCGAGTCGGCAGTATGGACCCAGGCGATCCGCCAGCTCTTTCGCATAGGCTTCTTGCAATTCAAACTGGCATCTTGAATAGTCTCTTGCATGCTGCCCCCGGATTTGTGATCGCTGCAGTCTAGACTTGGGATCCCCTCGATGCGCATCCCCATAAGACAACAAACCTCACATTGGTTGAGTCTTTTGCTGGGTAGAGGTCTCAATCCAGCGCTTTCACCCGGTCAATCACCTTACTTAGGAATTATGCGATTTTTCCGATCCAGAACAAGATTTGTGTCCTCGGAGCAGATCGATAGTGCGATCCGCCGCCCGTTCCCACGAAAACCACTCTGAGGCAAGCTTGAGCGCACCTATCCGAAGTCGCGCACGCAATTCAGGATTCTCCATTACAAGAAGCATAGCCTGCGCTAACACAGGCGGATCCTTCGGTTCGCATAATACAACATTCTCTTGGTCAACAAAGGGATCATCCAGCCATCGTCCACGTGTCGCGATCATCGGTAGTCCATGAGCCGCCATGGATGAGAACGAACTGTTATTCAATTGTACGCCATTGCTGAAAGTGAATACCCCGACATCTGCTGCGTGAAGATTCAGCGAACCCTCTTCATCCTCCGCTTTGAACGTTCCTGTCCAGATGGTGTTGGGCTCTATCCTTAACTCCTTAGACAAGGCATACATCTGCTCAGCATAGGAGCCGTAAGCGCCGGAATCCAGGTTGAACTTTTTTCCGATGAGATCGAACTTTCCTCCGACAAAAAGAAGTTTGACCTGACTTTTCTGGCGCATCACAATCTGGAATGCCTTCAAGAGAGTCTCAACACTCTTGGCCGGATAGATATAGCCGAGGAAGGCGAAGATGAAATCATCTGGCTCCACCCCAAGTTTCGCGCGTTGCCGTTGACGCGCGTCATCCCCACCTCTGCACATCCGCATGTTCGGAGGTGGAGGAATTAGCTCGGTGTTGGGCCCAACGCCCGGCTTTACTTCCAACAAGCCCAGTCGATGCTCTTTACAGAGAGCAATGATCTTATCACTGTCTCGCAATAGCGTTCCGAAGGCATACGATACTTCATTGCTGCCGGCCCATTGCTTAACAACCAACTTGCGAAACA
This sequence comes from Nitrospira sp., assembly GCA_030456405.1. Next base: position 3,425 of record JAKDNQ010000008.1, on the reverse strand, counting down.
CTCGAGATATCCAAGTCGTACGTGCCGGGTCAGAGGGAACATGTACGTTCTCAAACCGAGTCACGAATGCAACTCGTGGGAATAGTTGTTTCGCGATTGTCGGAATAAAGGTGATCATTGGGTGAAATTGGTACATCTGTCCCAGGTACATAAGATAAATCGCATCGGGAGCACAATGTTTGAGAAAGGCTTTGAATCGTGGAATCTCAGCCCAGGACCACTTGTTCATGATGGGGTGAATAGTAATTCCAGGCTCGCCGTTTCCCGTATTTCCTTGGGCTGTAAGGACATGCACATCCAGCTTTCGGCCTGCCAGATGCTTGCACAGAAAGTACGTATTGGTTGCCTCCCCTGCCTGGAAAGGAGGATAGGCTGCCGAGATAACAAGAACTTTCATATTGTTTCCTCCGGAACCAGACAGTCGCAGCAGTCCTCTCGTCGTTGAGACCAACTACAAAAGAAGAAACCTCTAACCCGCCCTTCGGAACATCCCCTCTTAGTTAGGGAACCCGTAAACCATTTAGCATTGGATTCTAGATGCGAAGGGGTTCAGTATACTGGGGCGGCTCTCAACTGTGATGGGGCTCCCCTCGTCTGCACCACGCAAGATAAATCTCTTCGAAAATTTTACTGAGGCTCTTCGTGATACCCCAATCCGGATAGTGCTCCCTTATCTTGCTCAAATCGCTAATATAACAGACATGATCCCCTTCACGATTCTTATCCACATAGTCAAACAGCATGTTCTTCCCTGATATGGCCTTTATCAGGTCGAATGCCTCGAGGATTGAACAGCTATTTTCTCGACCGCCGCCGAGATTATACACCTCTCCACACCGTGGAGCCTTCAAGAAGGCATCGATAAACCTGGCGACATCGAGGGAATGGATATTGTCGCGAACCTGTTTGCCCTTGTATCCAAAGATTGAATACCTCTTCTCTTCGACATTACACTTCACAAGATAACTGAGGAAACCATGCAACTCGACACCTGAATGGTTTGGGCCGGTCAAGCAACCGCCGCGCAGGCAGCACGTCTTCATCCCAAAATATCTGCCGTACTCCTGCACCATGACATCCGCCGCGGCCTTTGAGGCGCCGAACAACGAATGTTTAGAACGATCTATTCTCATAGTTTCTGTAATTCCGTTTCGATCATCTGACGAGGCGTAGTCCCAACGAGTAGCTTGCTCAACCAAGGAAAGCTCGTTCGGGGCATCCCCATACACCTTGTTTGTCGACATGTGCGCGAATGGGGCATCGGGCACTTGCTGTCGAGCAGCTTCCAGCAAGTTCATCGTGCCCACAGCATTCGTGTCAAAATCTTCAAACGGCATCTTCGCCGCCAGATCATGGGAAGGTTGCGCCGCAGTATGCACTATGGCATCCGGCCGCAGTTCGCCGAGGAGCAGGAGGACGCCCTTGCGGTCACGTATGTCCAGCTCGTGATGTACAAAGTCCGGTAGCTCGGCTTGGAGCCGGCGTTGATTCCAGCGCGTATCGCCCCCCGGACCAAAGAACTCAGCGCGCCCGTTGTTGTCGATGCCGTGGACCTTCCAACCTTCGGCACAGAAATACGCACACACTTCGGAACCAATGAGGCCCGATGATCCGGTGACAAGTAATTTTTTCATGATTGGCTATCCAGCTCCATTGAAAAATGGTAACGACTTTAGCGTATCCAGGTCTGACTCGATTAGCAATTGCTAGCGCTTCCGCTGCTTACGTTCATCCTCACAACTTAGGGGCCTACTACACCTTCCGGGGAACATTGCAGTTTAATGATAGCATCGTCATGGAAACCCAACGAGAATTATCATCATCCATTCTACATCTGCTGACGACTCTCACTAACGCTCTAGCCCGCATTATTCACGAAGACTTCTACTGCAACCGTCGATACGCCGCGACAAGCCTACGGTGACCTTCCCCCGTTTGTTACACCAGGGCCAGCGAAGTTGACTCCAGTGAGGTCTGGGACCGGTGTTGATGGTGTTGGATGACGACCTGCACTTCCTGTATCGTGAAAAACCAGTGGTCGTTCAAACATTCATGCCCAAACTTGCCGTTGAAGCTCATCGTATATTCATCCTCTCGTTCCAATTGGTCGCCTCTCCATGATTCCAGGCTCGATCCTTTGCGTTAGGGGTTGGGACGAGCCATCTCCTTAGTATCCCGGCTCTGGATTTGGGAGACACTCGGTATCATGGCACGAAGATGTTCACTGATAAGCGACCCAGCTAATCGGTGGCCTTCGACACTCCAGTGCCCCATGTCCGCATGGAGGACATCGTCTCCACGCTTGTGCGCTGCCCCGACGGCCTCGGCAATGTCTTGGAGAAAGACCACGTCATAATGAGAGGAGATGACCTTGAACGCACTGTCGTATGGCTCCCCATCGACGCAGGAAAATGCGATGATCGGAATTCTGCCGACGCGAGACCTTACCTTGCCCATCAATTCGCTGGTTACTTGCACGGCATGCTGAAAGCCTTGATGGACAAGCCCTTCGCGCTCAATCTCAACTTCGACCGTTTCCTCGGGATGCATCGCCAGCAGTCTGTCCCAGCGAGACAATAGAAAATGAGCAAACCGTGAGTGCCGTTGAGCGAAGATACGAAAGGATGCAGACCATCCTTTAGGGAGAAGATATATAATGTGTCCATCAACCCAATACGGCCTCCTCCAACCATTATTATTGACCAAGCTGGCAGTTTCGAGAGCAGGGTCGTTATTGATAAAATCGTTAGTGCAAAATTGCCACAGAATCAAAGTGGGCTTGATCATGTCTACGTACTGATCGAGAATCATATATTCTTGGAGCGTTCCATACCCGCTTGCTCCGTAAGCAAATACCTCGACGCCCAGTGTGTTCTTGAGAGAGGCGTAGTACGTGTCGTTGTCGGAAACCTGGGTCGCGTGAGTGAAGGAATCGCCGATCACGAGGACCTTGGGTCTTGTTGAGCGCAGATCGCCGAACATGCGAAAGCCATATTCTTTTTGTGATCGCTTGACAGGATACCGTACCCCTTTCGACGTCGTCTCCGTCACTTCATGAAAATCCTGGTATCCTGCTCTCGCTCGCCAACCAAGAGCGTCATCCAGTATAAGTGGCCATGCGGGGTTCCATTCGTCTTGCCCAAGCGAGGATCGGAACGGGATTCCAGCGTCCCATCGCTGATACAGTCGAAAGCCAATCTCACCTGCAACGAAAGCAATGAGGACTGAAAAGAGCGGCAACGAGAAGATTCCGCACTTCACCAAAATTGATTTGCGCCGACTCATGGACTTTGTCCCCCTAGGAAGCCAAGAACGACACAAATGGGCTCGACGGAGAGAATGGGTCAACTACTTCAATAAATGATGCCCAATAAACCCTCCCGCCCCTGTCACCAATAGTTTCTTCATGTTTGAATCTCCCTATA
>JAKDNQ010000271.1 GCA_030456405.1 Nitrospira sp. | reverse complement strand
TTCACCCGGCCTTCCCGTCGATAGGAATAAAACAGCTGATCGTGGCAGATCGTGCATACATTCACCGCCGAAACAGCGGGTGTAGGTATGCCTTCATCTTCCACTTGCCGGCGGATTAAGGCCTTGAGGTCGAGCCGAGCCTTATGCCCTCGATAGTCATGTACTACCGACTCCCAATCCGGCAATCCCATTCGAAGCTGGTCGAGCACCGGATCGTCCACCTCATAGCAGCAGGGGCCGGCCGAGGGCCCAATACTGACTCGCAGATCCGACTGAGCCGACCCGAATCGACTCGCCATCAGCGTGAGAGTCTTTGAAATAATTCCAGCCACCGCGCCTCGCCAACCGGCATGAATCGCCGCAACGACACGCCGACATGGGTCGTGCACGAGCACGGGAACACAATCCGCCGTGCGTACGGCTACCGTCACACCCGGTTGATCCGTCACCAACGCATCCCACCCACCGGGAAACTGATCCGAGTCCGTGAGTTGACGATCCAGCACTAACGCATCAGTTCCGTGCACTTGCTTAACGGACAGCAGCCAGCCGTGCCCCTGCGCCTCTGACTGACGAGCGGGAATTCCGACCTCGAATGCCAGCGAGTGTGCGTGGCGGCGCGTGCCGAAGAAATGCCGAATGCCGTCGCGAGTGGACGCGAAGGCAGGAACCGTGATGACCGCTGCGTTCATGACCATCCCCCGATATGAGGACTTCCCCTACAAATCTCTAGCAGGATGCTGAAAAAGTCCGCCAGCTTCGTTCTCGCTTCGCTCAGAGGCTCAACGTACCGAAGCGTACGCCTCGCCTCTTCGCTCACTGCGGCCTTGCTGGGCGGCCTTTTTGAGCATCCTGCTGACTACTCAGGCAACTATTGACCTACGTATTATTTATCACAACAGCGTGTCGCGCAAAAACTGAGTTTTTCCGCAAACCTTTTGGCTCAGTCAACCTGCTTGCGCAGGAATGTCGGCACATCCCACTCATCGTCAGTGACTGCCGTGGCTCGCCCCATTGCATCTCTTCCATCTCCCATCCGTCGCAAGTAGGTCGGGCGATCGAAGTCTTTGAAGGGCCGCTCCGCATACACTCGCTCTCCCATCGTCTGGCCAGTGCCGGCGGTCACCGTCTGTGGCACAGGACGGGAAGCTCGAGCCGCCGCCAAAGGGATCGGGGCCGGCTGATCCTCCCGTTCAAACCCAGTGGCAATCACGGTCACAACCAGATCGTCACCCATATCGGGGTTGATGACCTGTCCAACGATGATATTGGCTTCAGGATCGGCTGTCTGCTGGACAATCGTCGCCGCTTCCTCAATCTCATGCAACGTCATGTTGGGGCCACCGGTTATATTCAACAACACCCCCCGCGCACCCTCGACACTGCCTTCCTCCAACAATGGACTGCAAATCGCCTTTTGCGCCGCCTCAATAGCCCGATTCGTTCCGCGCGCTACACCCATGCCCATCACCGCGCGGCCTGTGTGGGACATCACGGTGCGGACATCGGCGAAATCAACATTCACATGGCCGGTGGTGGTGATCACGTCAGCAATTCCTTGAATGGCCTGCCGGAGTACGTCATCAGCCACTTTGAACGCTTCGAGGAGCGGCGTCGCTTTGTCGACGATGCCGAGCAATCGCTGATTTGGGATTATCAGTAAGGTATCCACATGCCGACGGAGGTCGCGTATCCCTTCATCCGCATGAAGCATCCGGCGATGACCTTCATAGGAAAAAGGCTTCGTCACGACTCCGACCGTCAAGATACCGAGTTCACGCGCGATGCTCGCCACAATCGGCGCGGCGCCCGTTCCTGTTCCACCGCCCATCCCGGCAGTCACGAACACCATGTCGGCGCCCTCAAGACACTCCCGAATCTGATCTTTACTTTCCAATGCCGAATCTTTTCCAACTTCCGGCTTGGCCCCGGCGCCGAGTCCCCTGGTCCGTTCAGGGCCCAGCTGAACTTTATACGACGCCCGCGATCGCTCCAACGCCTGCAGATCCGTATTCGCCGCGATGAAATCGACCCGAGCGAGTCCGGACGTGATCATAGTGTTCAATGCGTTGCACCCGGCGCCACCGACACCGATCACTTTAATCCGAACGGGAGACACAACATCCTCTTCAAACGAAAACATCAGGACACCTCCCTTGATAAAATCCGCAAGGCGGACATTCGCCTCACGCACCGGTTAGAACAACTCGAAAAACCATCCCCTCATACGAGTCAATACCTTATCCAACGACCGCCCGCTGCGCAGACCAGCGATGGCCATTTCCTCAATATGGCGTCGGGCATGGAGCAGCAATCCGACACCCGTGGCATGCATGGGATGACTGACGATGTCGCGAAGTCCTCCGAGACCGCCGGGCGCGCCACGGCGAGCCGGAAGATTCAAGACCTGCTCTGCCGCATCGGGCATCCCTTCCAACAACGATGTTCCACCGGTAATCACCACTCCAGCTCCCACCATGCCCTCGTAGCCGGCACGCGCGATTTCCCGACGAACCAGCTCGAATATCTCTTCGACCCGCGGCTCAAGAATCTCAGCAAGATCGCGGCGTGAGCACGTCCGCGCTGGACGGTCGCCGACCGACGGGACTTCGACCATCTCGTGGCCCTGCACCAACCCTGTTCTGGCAATCCCCTGCTGCAGTTTGATTTTCTCGGCTTCGGTCTGGGAAGTCAGCAATCCAATGGCAAGATCCTTCGTTAAGTTCTGCCCACCGATCGGCAAAACTGCGGAGTGCCTGATACTTCCGTCCAGGAAGATCGCAAGATCGGTTGTCCCACCGCCAAGATCGATCATCACGACACCCAGATCGCGCTCTTCCTGGCTGAGGACGGCTTCGCTTGAGGCCAATGGCTGCAGTACCATATCAACGACATCAAGCCCTGCTCGATTCACACACTTGATGATGTTCTGCGCCGACGTCACGGCGCCGGTAATGACATGGACATTGACTTCGAGACGGTTGCCGGACAAACCTAACGGCTCCCGAACCCCCTCTTGCCCATCCACCATGAATTCACGAGGGAGCACATGAAGAATCCGCCGTTCATGGGGAACGACGGCCAGGGTCCGTGCGCTTTCGATCGCTCGCTGGATGTCTTCCCTCGTGACTTCTGCCTTTTTGAGCGCGACGACCCCCTTGCAGTTTTCCGCGGAGATGTGGCTACCAGCGATGCCGGTATAGACGGAATTGATCTGAACCGCGGCCATCAGCTCGGCTTCCTCGACCGCTTTCTTGATCGATTCCACGGTACTCTCGATATCGACCACAACGCCTTTGCGAAGCCCTCGCGACGGGCTGGATCCCACCCCGATGATGTTGAGCACTCCCTCATCGGTGATTTCCGACACGATGGCGCAAATCTTCGTGGTCCCGATATCCAACCCCACAAGAATCTGATCACGCTTCGGCACAGCCCTCACACCCTTTCCCGCACAATGACACGGTTGTCATAGCGCAAATCGATCTCGTTCACTGCGCCCTTCCGATCATCGGATGGGCTTGCTTTAAATGACGGGTTCACCTTCCGAAATCTCTCCCACTGATCGACCAGAGCATCGCCCCCAAACTGAAATCGCACCCCATTGGCCGACGCCACCACATTCGAGACATTCGTGAGATCGACTTCGATCCTCCCGCCGAACGTATTGGCGATGAGCTTGGCCAATACGACCCCGGACTGAACTGCGTGACGCGCACGCGCCTCGCCGTGCTGAAGAGACTGCGCCTCCAAGCCGGTCAACAACGGGAGGGTCTGATCATCCTGCCTGCCAAGCTTGGCAAGAAGATGTCCGTCTGCATCACTCAACCAATGGTCCACACCGGCCAAAATAATGGCGGCCGGCGCCCGTTCCACTACGGTGACATGCAGAATATGCGGCGGCCTGCGTTCGACCGTCGCCTCCTTGACCCAGGCATGCGCCTGCACTCGTTCAGCCAGAAACGATGTGCTGACTTGATGGAGCCCCATACCAGGCTTCAACACGAGCCGCTCCACAATCTCCGATTTCGTCACTTGGTG
>JAKDNQ010000270.1 GCA_030456405.1 Nitrospira sp. | reverse complement strand
CTTCCCCCTTTTATCCCGCATCGATTACGGGAAGTCGGGTATGAGCCGTTTATCCAGACAATTCGCGCCATGCTGCGCCATGCCGGAGGACTTCGTATCGACCATGTCATGGGACTGTTTCGATTGTGGTGGGTGCCTCAAGAACAGAAAGCAAGGGACGGCGCCTACGTGCGCTATCGTGCGGAAGAGTTCCTGGCGATTATCGCAATCGAAAGTCACCGCGCGCGGGCCGTCATCGTTGGAGAAGATTTGGGCACGGTGGAGCCGGGTGTCCGGGAACAGCTCGCCGATTACAATGTATTGTCGTACCGGCTGTTGTGGTTCGAGGATATGCCGCCCTCAGAATACCCTGAGAAGGCGCTCGCCGCCGTCACCACACACGATCTCCCTACATTGGCCGGCGTCTGGACCAGGAAAGATCTCGACACGCAACGGCATCTTGGGCTGAACCCTGACGAATCTGCGAACGAGAGATTCCACGAAAAATTACGTCACACCGGCAATCTCGATCCCGATGCCGATGTCACGCTCGCCATTACCAGCACGTTCGAACAGCTCGCTCAGGCGCCCTCGGCAATCGTCTTGGCTTCAATGGAAGCCGCCAGTGTAACCCCTGAACGTCCCAATATGCCGACAGCAGGGAATACATATCCCAATTGGTCATTAGCCTTGCCACTTCCGCTCGAAGATATCGAATCGTCCGAAATCCCCCGCAAGCTGGCGGCGATTCTCAACCGGCGAAGCGAAACGAAGGGGCGCGCTGCTCATGCGGACTGAAGTCGCCACCTACCGACTTCAACTGTACAGCGAGTTCACACTCGACGACGCGGCCGCCATCGCAGACTATTTATCTCAATTAGGAATCAGCCATCTGTACAGTTCGCCCGTGCTGCAAGCCGGAAAAGGAAGCACGCACGGCTACGATGTGTTGGACCATAGCCGGGTCAATAAAGAACTGGGCGGAGAAGCGGCATTCGAGCGTGTATCCACAGCGCTCCGCACTCATGACCTCGGACTCCTTCTCGATATCGTGCCGAATCATATGGCCATCGGCGGGAAGGACAATGTGTGGTGGTGGGATGTGTTGGGAAACGGGCAGTCGAGCCGGTACGCGCCGTATTTCGATGTGGAATGGATGCCGCCGGAAAGCAAATTGCACCATATGGTCATGCTGCCGGTATTGGCCGATCACTACGGCCGGATTCTCGATGCAGGCCTCATCCATATCGAGCGTCACGACGGGGCCTTCACGGTCCATTATCAGGAGCATGTGTTTCCCATTGCTCCGCGATCCCTTCAATTTATCCTGGCTCGCGCGGCGTCTGAAGCGGCGACTGAAGATCTGGCATTTTTTGCCGATACGCTGGAACAGCTGCCCTCATCCTGGTCCACCGATTGGGTCAGTTTGCGCCGCCGTCATCGAGACAAAGGCATTCTCACGAGTCTGCTCACCCGCTTTCTCCAGGAAGATCCTGACGCGGCGGCGGCCGTGGATCGCGCCATCGACAGCATCAACCGGGATCACGTGTCGCTGCACGAATTGTTGGAACGGCAGAACTATCGGTTGGCGTTCTGGCGGACGGCCAGACAAGACCTGGGGTACCGACGGTTTTTCGACATTAACACGCTCATCGGCTTGCGCACTGAGCATGAGCAGGTCTTTGCCGATATCCATGAACTGGTATTCCGGTGGCTGGCGAACGCAAAGGTCGATGGTGTGCGGGTCGATCATCCGGACGGGTTATTAGATCCCGAGCAATACTTGACTCGACTGCGCGAACGAGTCCCAAGCGGATGGATTGTGGTTGAAAAAATTCTTATGCCCGATGAACGCCTGCGGACCTCGTGGCCCGTGTCCGGCACGACCGGCTACGATTTTATCAACCAGGTCATGGGCCTGTTCATCGATCCGGACAGCGAAGAGACACTGACCAGATTTTATGGCGACTTCACAGGCGAGACGAGAAACTTTCCCGATATCCTGCGCGAGAAAAAGCTGCAGATATTGCAGCAAGTCTTGGGCAGCGACCTCAATATGCTGACCTCGATGTTGTCCAATATCTGCGAACGGCACCCGCACCATCGCGATTACACCAGGCAGGAATTGCGTGAGGCGCTCCGGGAATTGATGGTGGACTTCCCGGTCTACCGGACCTATGTGCGCCCTCGCGCCACCCAGGTCTCCGAGGAGGATGAGCAAGTGGTCGCGCAGGCCCTTCAGGATGTCATGACGCGAAGGCCCAATTTGGGACCCGACCTATTAGGGTTTATCCGCGATATCCTCCTCCTCAAGATCCCGGGAGATATGGAGAGCGACTTTGTGGCTCGCTTCCAGCAAGTCACGGGACCCGTCATGGCGAAAAGCGCGGAAGACACGGCATTCTATTGCTATCATCGGTTCATTGCGCTCAATGAAGTCGGCGGCGATCCGGGACGCTACGGCATCACCGTCGACCAATTTCATGCTTGGTGTCAGGACATGCAGCGGCATTGGCCGAACACGATGCTCGCCACATCGACCCACGATACGAAGCGAAGCAAGGATGTGCGGGCGCGACTGGTCATTCTCTCTGAAATGCCTGCCCGATGGATCGAGACGGTCTCTACCTGGTCTACTAGCTACAAGGATTGTTGGGGCGCCTACCAGCCCGACCGTAACTTTGAATACTTTTTGTATCAGACACTCGTGGGCGCCTGGCCGATCGAAGAAGCGCGAACATGGCCATATTGCGAGAAGGCTATGCGCGAAGCGAAAGTTCACACGTCCTGGACCGATCCACAGAGGGATTATGAAGAGTCAATCCGGTATTTTGTGCGGAACCTGTATAAGGACGAGGGGTTTATTCAGGAACTCGGACGTTTCGTTGAACGTCTGGATATCTTCGGACAACAGACGTCGCTGGCTCAGACATTGATTAAACTGACTGCGCCGGGCATCCCCGATTTCTATCAGGGCGCCGAATTGTGGAACTTCAGCTTGGTCGATCCCGACAATCGGCGGCCCGTCGACTATGGACTCAGGCGGCGATACCTGCGCGAATTGTCTGAAATGTCGTCGGAGGCCATCTGGCATCGGCGCAGAGAAGGGCTGCCGAAACTCTGGCTTATCCAGCAGGGGCTGCGTGTCAGGCATGAACGGCCACAGGCGTTTGGCCTAAGGGGAGAGTATGTTCCCCTCTACGCGAAAGGCGAGAAATCGGAATCGGTGGTGAGCTTCATGCGCGGCGGAGAAGTGATTACCATCGCTCCACGCCTCTTTCTGGACTTGGAGGGAGGTTGGCATGACACGGTCATCGATTTGCCTGCAGGCCGATGGCGTCAGGAATTGGATGGCCGGGTCTTCGACGGGGGGACCTGTCGATTGGACGAAGTGATGCGCACATTCCCGGTGGGGCTCTTGTGTAAAATCTAGCAGGATGCTGAAAAAACCCGCCAGCGTCGTTCTCGCATCGTTCAGACCCTCAACGTACCCCAAAGGTACGCCTCGGGCCTTCACTCGCTGCGGCCTTGCTGGACGGCCTTTTTGAGCATCCTGAAACTATCTTAACAAAGGATGACCGTTGTCGCTGATTCAATCACTCCTCCTGTTGTTGGTTGTATCGCGAATTGCGGGCGAGATTGCCGAACGGTACGGGCAACCGGCCATGCTCGGAGAAATCGCGGCCGGCGTGTTGATCGGGCCTTCCGTTTTCAACTACCTACAACTGACCCCCGAAATCAAAACCATTGCCGAACTCGGCGTGCTGCTGTTGGTCTTCCATGCAGGTCTGGAAATGGACCTCCCATCTCTGAGGAGAGCGTTCCACGGAAAGGGCCTGTGGGTAGGCGTCATGGGCTTTCTCATTCCGATAGTCTTGGGATCCCTTCTCGGGCTCGCCTTCGGCTTCGATCACATGCGCCTCATTTTTATCAGCCTATGCATCGCGATCACCGCGTTGCCGGTCAGCGTCAGGATTTTAATGGACCTGGGAAAACTGCAAACCGAGATCGGCGAGAAAATCATTGCTGCCGCCGTCATGAACGACGTGGCAGCCTTGCTGATACTGGG
>JAKDNQ010000070.1 GCA_030456405.1 Nitrospira sp. | reverse complement strand
TCTTTTTGGCGAAAAACCTTCGCGATGCGGGCTTCAGCAGCGAGTCCGAGACCCATGCCTTTTTCTACCATTGGAACTCCGCCGAACGAGAGACTCAGCTTTGAAGGAGTAATGGGGACCCCGGCTCGCCCGATCGCCGCCATGACGCGACCCCAATTGGCATCCTCGCCGAAGAGAGCGGTCTTGACCAAGTTCGAGGTGGCAATGGTGTGAGCTACCTGCCGTGCCTGCGCTACGGTGGCGGCTCCGGTCACCTCAATGTTTACCACTTTGGTCACGCCCTCCCCGTCGCGGCAAATCGCCAGCGCGAGTGATTGGCAGGCTTCTGTCAGGAGCAGCAGAAATCGACGAAAGGAAGCCGTGCCTTCTTCGATCTTGCGGTTCGCAGCCATACCGTTTGCCAGACAGAGGACCGTATCGTTGGTGCTCGTGTCTCCATCGACTGAGATGCAATTGAACGACTCGTTGACGGCCAGATTTAGCGCCCGTTGGAGGACGCTCTTCGTGATCGACGCATCCGTGGTGAAATAGGCCAGCATCGTCGCCATGTTTGGATGGATCATTCCAGAGCCCTTGGCCATCCCGCCGATGGTAATCAAACAACCGCCGATGGTGTCTTGAAGGGCAATGGACTTTGGACGGAGGTCGGTCGTCATGATTGCTCTAGCGGCATCCATGCCTCCCCGGTCGCTGAGTTGAGCAAGGAGCTTCGGGATGCCCTTGACGATTCGATCGACCGGCAAGACGCGACCGATCACGCCGGTAGAACCGATGAACACGTGCTGCGAGGGAACTCCGATGTGACGTGCGAGCACGGTGGCAGTTTTCTTTGCAGCAGCCAATCCTTGGGCGCCGGTACAGGCATTGGCATTACCGCTATTCACGAGTATGGCTCGGCCGGTTCCCTGGCGCAGATGTAGACGATCGATGATGACCGGCGCTGCGACCACCTGATTTTTGGTGAAGACTCCGGCGATGGGACCGCTCTGTTCTGAAACGATGAGCGCGAGGTCCAGCAGGCCTGGTTTTTTGATGCCGCAATGGGTACCGGCTGCGCGGAATCCCACCGGTGCGGTGACTCCACTGCGGGGAGATGCAGTTGTCATTTTTTACCCATGATTGAGAGGATATATCCTATTCAAACTGCGTAGGATGCTCAAAAAGTCCAAACGTCTCACCCGCCCAGCCCCGGCGCGCCGAGACGCGCCGTTCCGCAGGCAAGGCCGCAGTGAACTATCCCTTTTATAAGGGGTGGCTGGGATGATCCCAACTGCGCGCGTCCAACGAGGGCTTTCTCAAGCCGCGCGTTGCGCGAGCACGGGGATCGTCCCAGCTACCCCGCCTCAGTTTTCAGCATCCTGCTAGGGGTAGGCGGCGGGAGCCGTCAGCCCTGTCTCCTCAGGCAAGCCCAACATGAGGTTCATGGCTTGAATGGCTTGGCCTGCTGCGCCCTTCACCAGATTATCCAGCGCGGCTACCGTAATAACCGATCCTGAACGGGAATCAAGGTAGACTCCGATGTCGCAATAGTTAGAGCCCTTGATGTAGCGCGGGTTCGGAACGATCTCTTCCAGGAATCTGACAAACCGCTCACCTTTGTAAAAGTCCCGATACAATGCGCGCAGGTCCGGCAGGGCCATCGGACTCTTCAACTTGCAGTAAGCCGTGCTCAGAATCCCCCGATTCATTGGGACGAGGTGGGGGGTGAACGTCACAATCGGCTGTGCGGCCCCTGTCTTTGATGTTTGAGTGGCTCGTTGAAGAAGTCCACCTAGTTCTTGTTCTATCTCAGGAATATGGCGGTGCTCACCTAGCTTGTATGGCTCTAAAGACTCATGCGCTTCGGGGAAATGGTAGGGGAGCGCCGGGCTTCGTCCAGCTCCGGAGATACCGGACTTGGCATCGATGACGACGGTGTCCGATTGCACCAGGTCTTGGGCGAAGAGGGGAGCCAATTGTAAAACAGCTGCTGTCGGGTAGCAGCCAGGTGATGCGACGAGTTTTGCCTTGGCAATGGAGGCACGATGCAATTCCGGAAGTCCGTAGACGGCGTCTTTCAGCAAGCCTGGATAGGTGTGCGGCGTCTTATACCATTGCTCATAGACGACAGGATCTGTCAGCCGGTAATCTGCGCTGAGGTCCACAACCAGTTTGCCGGTTTTGAGACAGGCGGAAACCGGCTCTAGCGATTTGGTATGGGGGAGGGCCAAGAAGACTGCATCGGCCTGTTCTGCCAAAGCTTCCGGCAAGAGCGCTTGAAATGAGAGAGACACGAGTCCAGCCAGACTCGGGAAGACTGTTCCCACGGAAGACCCTGTGGACTTCTCTGAAGTGACGGCGTGGAGATCGAAGTGCGGATGGAGGGCCGCTAAGCGAACAAGTTCTGCTCCGGCATATCCACTGGCTCCTGCAATGGCAACGCGCACTTTGTTCATCTGTTTCACCTATCCTGTGATCCACAGGCATAAAAAAAGGGAAGGCATGGAGCCTTCCCTTTTTCCGACTGTGGCTCCGATGATTATCGTTTTGAGTACTGGAACCGCTTTCTCGCGCCTTTTTGTCCGTACTTCTTTCGTTCCTTGACGCGCGAGTCACGTGTCAACAAACCTTCCTTCTTCAAGGGTGTACGAAGGGGTTGGTTGAGTTCTACCAACGCGCGCGCGATGGCATGGCGCAGGGCGCCGGCTTGGCCCGTCGGTCCGCCGCCATGGACCGTGGCTTTTATGGAGTACTGTCCCATTACGCCGCCGATCTCAAGCGGGAACTGAATAATCTGTCGCAGGGTCAGCCGTGGGAACGCCTTCTCGATCGGTTGTTCGTTGATGGTAATGTCGCCTGCCCTCCCGGTGACCCAGGCTCTGGCAATGGCACACTTTCGTCGTCCGGTTGCATAGTGAGTCGCGACTGCCATGCTATCTAGTCTCCTTCTTCCGTGTGATGTCTAGCGGGATGCTGAAAAAGTCCGCCAGCATCGTTCTCGCATCGTTCAGAGGCTCAACGTACCGAAGCGTACGCCTCGCCTCTTCACTTGCTGCGGCCTTGCCGGACGGCCTTCTTGAGCATCCCGCCATTCAGAGAGTTTTTCCGCATCCTGCTATAGGGTGATCGGTTCCGGTCGTTGGGCCTGATGCGGATGGGTGGGCCCTACATAGACACGGAGCTTCTTTGCCATATGATTTCCCAGCGGGTTTTTGGGAAGCATCCCTTCAATCGCTTTCGTTAAGAGTTCTGTCGGATCCTTTCGGAAGACATGCTGCGCGGTGGCTGTTTTGATTCCACCAGGATAGCCGCTATGACGGCGATAGAGTTTGGCGACCATCTTGTTGCCGGTGAGATGAATCTTTTCCGCATTGATCACCACGATATGGTCACCCATATCTACGTGAGGGGTAAAGGTCGGCCGGTGTTTTCCGCGCAACATCCCGGCAACCCGGGCTGCTAGACGGCCCAGCGTCTTCCCCTCCGCATCCACGAGATACCACTTTTCCTGCACGTCTAACGGCTTTTGCATATAGCTCAACATTAGTTCTCTCCGTTCTTTCACGATTGAGTGACTAGCAGGATGCTGAAAAATTCCGCCAGCGGCGTTCTCGCGTCGCTCAGAGACTCAACGTACCGAAGCGTACGCCTCTCGCCTCTTCGTTCACTGCGGCCTTGCTGGACGGCCTTTTTGAACATCCTGAACCTGTTTTGACATCGGCGCCATATGGAAGATTCCAACGGCATTTTGTGTATAAATCGAGTTTTTCCGCAGCCTACTAGGTTTCTTGTGCTTCCGGTGCACCGATATCTTTCGACTCCAGCTTTGCCAGCCAAGCGTCGAGATTCGTCGTACTCCGCCGCTTTAACACGTCTTGGGCGATGTAAATTGGGCAAGGAGCTCGAAGGGCCAACGAGATGGCGTCGCTGGGTCTGGAATCGATTGTCCGCTCCAGGCCTTTGTTCGCGACATGCACCGTGGCATAATACGTACTGCTTTTGACGTCCGTAATGACGACGCGTTGAATCGCGATATTCAGGTGCTCGGCGAAACTCTTGACCAAATCATGGCTCATGGGCCGTGGCGTGATCATGGTATCGAGCGCGAGTTTAATAGCATTGCCTTCTGCAGCCCCGACCCAAATCGGAAATGTGTCCGGGACACCGTCCTGACGGGCCAAGACGACAATCCTCGTATCGGTGTTGGCCTCTTCCAGGATACGCTCCACCCGGTATTCAACCAAGTTTTGTTCGTTGGGTCGATCGACGGTACTCATAATTCTATCGTGTTGACTCAGGAGTCTAGTTTCCCAAAATCTTCCGGTTTAAGATTTTCCAGCCACTGTTCAAGCTCTTCGGAACTCTGTTTGGTGATGACAGAGTTGTTCGCAAACACCGGCGCATTGCTCCGAAGCGCGAGGGCAATCGCATCGCTAGGCCTGGCGTCGACCGTATATTCCGAGTCTTCATACATCAGATGAATTTTTGAAAAATAGGTGTGCTCCGATAAATCTGTAATCACCACGCTGATGACTTTTGCATTGAAGGCATCAAGGAATGACTTCATGAAGTCGTGTGTCATCGGCCGGGGAGGCGTCACGTTTTCCAACGACATGCTGATGGCGCCAGCCTCTGACTTGCCGACCCAAATGGGGAGCATGTCGGAATGCTCTTCGTCACGTAGCACCACGATGTAGGCGTTGTTGTAGGGGTCGAACATCAACCCTTTGACATGCATCTGTGTAATCATAAACACACCTGCCCCATGTCCCTCTTCGTAACGAGTTGTGAGGAGATATCGATCATCGCGGATGGATCGAAAGCAATGGAATGTAGCATTTCAGAAGTCTGCCTGTCAACGAAGTCTGCGAGATCGCAGGAGAAATTCATAGAGAACTCGACGATCACAGGCCTTTTCGGAAATCCACTTGCCCACGCAGAACGGTTCAGTCTTAGGCGGGCGGGCGGTAGTTCTGATCGAGTTTTCCGGTATCTGTTTGTTCTCCAAGCTTGAGAAAGGCCTTCATCTGTTTCTTCACAAGTTCCCTGCCGCTTTCTTCCCCCAGATTGACCTGATACTCGTTAATGACCATCACCCGCATGCCTTCCCATTTCTTCCAGCAAGGCTTGCAGACCTTGGATTTGATCTCGGATTCAAGCTTTCCCATGAAGAGAGGGTCGGTGATTGTTTCTCCCGATTGTCCACACGTGACGCATTGAACGTCTGCCATAATATGAGACTCCTCCCGAATACAGTTTATGAGGTGAGTGTTAGAGGAAATTGTAACACTGCGTTCGTAGGAAGATAAAGAGGGGAGCAGATTGACCCGCCTATGGCTTCGTGCTAAGAAGATTCGACGGTAACGTCGTATGCCCGGATGGCGGAACTGGCAGACGCGCCGGACTCAAAATCCGGTTCTCGCAAGAGAGTGGGAGTTCGACCCTCCCTCTGGGCACCAATTGGTTCGCAGTGTGCGGTTGATATGACAGGATTGTGTGTTGGCGCTGGACGATAATCGGATGATGCAGAACGCCGAATGACATCGGAAAATTCTGGCATGAAGATCAGTTGACTTGTCTCAATGGGTAGCCTATAGTTCCCGGACATTAGGGTCATGAAACAACGTCATAGTCATAGATGGTTTCATCTTAGTGTCCGCCACGTCACTTCATTCTTTCATTCTCTAAATCTTACCGAGGAGGCAGCACATGCGTAAGGTGTTGGCACTGGGAGCCGCAATTGTTTTTGTCGGCGCCGCAAGTATGGCAATCGCTCAAGAGCGATTGCAGTCTAACCAATCCGGCATGGGTGTGGGCGAAGGGGTGGGGGATGTATCAGGGTCGAGTACTCGCGTAACCACATTCGATCGGACTCAGTTCCTCGATCGGTTGTCTCAAGCGGAGACCATTTATGGCCGCGTAATCGGTCTCGATCTGCCGGGTAAAAAAATGCATCTCGAAGGTGGCGGAAGCTCTCACGATGAAGGCCGTGCAGGCGGTGGCGCGATGAACTACCGCACGGTGTATTTTGATGACAAAACCAACTTCGACCAGATTCGTATCCTTGAGTCTGGAGACGACGTGACCATACAGGCATTCGAAGAAACGAGTCCAAGCCAGCCGTTCGGCACTGGCCGTAAGATTGTCCGTGAAATCACCGTTGTGCGTGGGAACGAAAAACTGGCGGGTTTTGGTGGACTCGGACAGCGCCCAAATCCGGGGACGGAGCGAGGGATTAACACGAATAGTGGGTCCACCACCGGTGGCATTGGTGGCACTGTGCTGCCAGGAAAAATCGATTCCGGCATCACCAGCCCAGTCGGTGAATATACCGGCGCCGCTCCCTGCTGGCAGTGCGAACCACAACCGGGATGGGGCAATGCGGCAACTGGAACCAAGTCGGACTATGGAGCAGACTACACCAAGCCGAACTTGGTCAAGGGCCTGAATTAATTCGAGACACATTCTGCAGAAGGTTAGGAGAAGGGGCAGCAAAAGGCTGCCCCTTTTTTTGCGTGCGACGTGCGAAAACAACCAGTAGCATGCTTGCGGGGCCGCCGCTTCCTTGCTAGGATTGGCCTCGGCCTAGTGCGGTGAGTTGTCATGAAGAGCGAGAAAGAGAAAGACGTGAGTGGAGACGGAGCACACCATACAACAGTGACTCGCGAGCCAGATACCGAGTTGGATTTACGGGGAGTGATTTGCCCCTATAACTTTGTCAAAACCAAGTTGAAACTCGAAGCAATGGGGCAAGGGCAGATTCTTTCAGTGCTCTTGGACGATGGCGACCCCATTCGAAATGTCCCCCTGAGTGTCAGCAATGAGGGGCACACGGTCCTTTCACAAGATCGGCTTCAAGAATTCTATCGAGTGCGTATTCGACGCCGCGAAGATGAGTAGCGCATAAGACTCTTTGGCGCAACATTGCGCGCCCGTGATCCCATCCTCTTTCCTTCGATGACGACTGTCACCGCTGAATCCTTTGCCACAAGTCTGATCTGACTTCGCAGCACACTTGGCACTCCCCGCAAAACGGTTTCTTTGGGCGTGGTGAGATTCATAGTAATGGCTACCTGTCTGGCGGGAAGTATCTGTGCCAGCACTTTCAGGAGCCTTACAAGTGTCCTTGGTTTCACATAGAAGACGAGGGTGCTGCGTTCATGTTGGAGCTGGGAGAGATGTCGTGCGAGAGCACGATCGGTTGTGGGGAGGTGTCCCTCAAAGATGATGGCATCACCGGAAAATCCAGAGATCGCCGTCGCGGTCGTGAGGGTAGAAGGGCCTGGGATGGCCTTGACTGGGATTCCTGCTTGATGGGCAGCCGCCACAAGTAGGCTGCCTGGGTCATAGATAACGGGGGTGCCATTGTCAGAGACCAGGGCGACATCCTGCCCCTGTATGAGTCGATGGAGAAGGAGCTGCATTTTCTCATGGAGATTGAACGGGCCGTAGCTAGTAACGGTTGCCGTAATCTCATGATGCGCCAGGAGCGCCTGGGTCGCGCGAGGGCTCTCCGATGCCACAATCGTGACGCGTCGTAATGTGGCAAGGGCCCGAAGAGTGATATCGTCTGGATGGCCGATAGGCGTACTGACGACATAGAGGGTACCGATGGAACCAGAGACGATTATCCGCCCTCTCGTTTCATGATCGTTTGGTTGACTCCCTTCTTGCGCCATCGATATAATCCACTGCTTAATGTTGTCTGTTTATCCTGAAAAGTTGAGAGGATAGCCCTCTATGGCCGCCATGTTCTTCGTGGTGACGATGGCTCTGTATTTTGCGGCCACCGTTTCCTTTCTTATCTATCTGCTCTGGCCGTCTGAAGTCCTGGCAAACGTCTCGCTGGGGATGACGGCAACAGGGTTTGCCGCGCATACCATCGCGTTGGGCGCTGGGATGGTTGGGGTGACAGACATCTCGTCGCCCGGATTCCATGAAGCCCTGTCGTTTTTTTCCTGGATGCTGATTCTGGTATTTCTTGCCGTGGAGTTTCGCCATCATCTTCATGTACTCGGCTCGTTCATCGTTCCACTGGCCTTACTCTCGCTTGTCTCTGCCGCCGCATTGCCGGAAGCCGCGCCGACGCTGACCCCTGTGTTTGGAACGCTGTGGGTCCATGTCACGCTGAGCATGCTTGGTACCGTGGGATTTGCCGTCGCCTTCGTCGCTGGTGTCATGTATCTGATTCAAGACGGACTTCTCAAGTCTAAACGGTTCAATGTCCTCTACTCTAAGTTACCTGCCCTGGATTTTCTCGACAATCTGAATCAACGATCGATCGTGACGGGGTTTCCGCTGCTGACACTCGGCATCATTACCGGTGCGTTATCCGCCGAATTCTCTCGAGGGTCGTATGTGAACTGGAATCCGGAGCAAGTATGGGCGCTTGTGACCTGGGTGTTCTACTTTGTCGTACTGACTGGACGTTTGACCGTAGGCTGGAGAGCCAAACGGGCGGCCTATTTGACGATTATCGGGTTTGCCGGCGTTATTCTCACTCTCATCGGTGTGGTCCTTAAGAGTCACGGACCGGTGTCGTGATATGCACATTGTCGTCGTCGGTTTGAGCCATAAGACCGCCCCGGTCGAAATCCGTGAGAAGCTGGCGATTCCTGAGAGCCGGATGGGTGAAGCTTTGGGGCGCCTTTGTTCGTATCGAGGGGTGCGAGAAGGGGTGTTGCTGTCGACATGCAATCGGGTCGAGGTCTATGCCGTTGTCGATGAGATCGAATCGGGGTATGGGCGAATTCAGGATTTCCTGGCGGATGCCCATCTCTCGCTCTCCTCGGAGCAACTGACTCCGCATTTGTACTGGTATGAGGGGGATCGGGCGCTCGGTCATTTGTTTCGAGTCGCCTCCAGCCTCGACTCTATGATCGTCGGTGAATCGCAGATTCTGGGCCAGATCAAAGAGGCCTTCGAGGTTGCGCTGACGCACAAGGCCACCGGTATCATTCTAAACAAGGTCATGAAGAAAGCGATTTCTGTCGCCAAACGTGTGCGGACGGAAACAAAAATTTCAGAGATGGCGGTGTCGGTGAGCTATGCGGCGGTCGAATTAGCCAAAAAGATATTCTCAGACTTAACTGAGAAGACCGTGCTGTTGGTGGGAGCAGGGGAAATGGCCAAGTTAGCCGCGCGACATTTCATTGCCAGCGGTGTTCGGCATGTGCGGGTGACAACCAGAAGTCCGCAACATGCATTGGAGTTGGCCAATCGGTTCGACGGAACCGCAGTGGCTTTTGAGGAGTTTCGGGAGGACATGGCGACCGCCGATATTGTTTTGGTATCGACCGGCGCAGCGCACTATCTTGTGAGTGAGGACGATGTGCAGCATTCGGTCAAGCAGCGGATGAACCGCCCGATGTTCCTGATCGACATTTCGGTCCCGCGTAACATCGATCCAGCGGTACGGCACGTGGATAACGCATTCCTGTTCGACATTGACGACTTAAAGATGCGGGTTGAACAGAATCGCGGGGAACGTCTTAATGAGGCGGAGAAAGCCGAGCGGATGGTGGTGGATGAAGTTGGAGTCGTGCGGCAGTGGCTTCAATCGCTTGAAGTGACCCCCACCATTGTGGCGCTTCGCGCTCGGATCGACGAGATTAAACAGGCTGAGATCGACAAGACCATGGGGAGATTGGGAAATTTGTCTTCGACGGAACGTGAATTGGTCGAGGCGATGGCGTCGTCCATTGTGAATAAGCTTATTCACAATACGATGGTGACGCTGAAGGCTGAGGTGAATTCCTCGGAAGGGGCTGCCTTTGTCGAGGCCGCGCGGCGATTCTTTGGCCTCGGAGACTCTGCCAGTTCTAGCGTCAATGGGAGTCTGTCGTCTGAGTCGGAGACCTGTCATCCGTTACAAGAAGGTATCCAGGATGCTGAAGAAGTGACTCCAAGGACTAGCTCGGAGATGCCGCGTCATTGAGCGGACCGTTCGCTATCGGGAGGTGAGTCGGTGAAGGGAGCTACGTCACAAGTCGGTGCTGAACGATCCACCGTCGTGCTTGGAACGCGTGGGAGCAAGCTTGCTGTGCAACAAAGCGAGTGGGTGCAGGCTCAATTGCACGCGC
>JAKDNQ010000269.1 GCA_030456405.1 Nitrospira sp. | reverse complement strand
ACGAAAAACTCCGGATCGCCGAGACCGACGGCATGTTGACAGAGCGCCGCGACACCGTGGTGACCCCATTCACAGGTCCCCTGGCTCATCTGTTCCCACGACTCGATACCTGGGCAGTTGAACAGGGTGACTCGCTGCGTGCAGAAATCAAAAAACTTGTCGGGCTGTAGTCAGGCAACGCGTTCCGAGAAGGTTGAGGTTGATCCCATGCTAGACATGGCAAACGGGATAAATGTCAGCCTGAGGCCAGGCTTATAGCGGGAGGCGCCGAGTTTCCAAGTGCTCGGCCGCGGCGGCCCTGAGAAGTTGCGTGTCGGCCGAAATAAGCACAGATGGTTCTTCCAACAGACCTTGCAGCTCAATGGCAGAAGCCAGATGAAGCGCATCGAGTGTGCGCAGAGAGTATCGTTCGAGGAGTGTTCGGGAGCGTCCCAGAATGCTTTCGTCCAAGTTGATCCGCACATACGCAGGCCACTCTTGCAGAAACCGGCGAACAATCTCATGGTACTGAGATTCTTGTAGTGCGGTCTCCCGTACCCGCCGCCGCAGCGCCGAAAAGGTTTCAGCGAAGGTGATGGTCGCTGTTGCATGAGGAGGAGCGTCGCCCCGCAGGGCGATGGCTTCGTCTGTTCCCGGTTCATCAATAAATTGCTTCACGAGGGCACTGGTATCCCAATACAGCATCGTCACCGTTCACGGTCATCGACCACGGCACGCCCGACTGATGGCCCCCGATAGGCCAACGGTTTGAGCCGCTTCCTTCGCGTGATCGTTGGCAAGATAATCTTACCGACAGCAGCAAGTTGCGCCAACCGAGCTTCGCGCGTCCCGGGCTTTCCGGCCTCAATTTGGTGAAGCAGCGCGATCGGTCGTCCTCGGTCGGTCACGACAATCTCTTCCCCCTTTTGGGTCCGACGGAGATAATGCGTCAGACGATTCTTGAGTTCTTTGACCCCGATCCGGCTCATCGTACACCTTAGTAGCCGTTGTAGCTACTTCGGTGAGAAAAGGCAAGCTGAAGGAGGCGTACCGTCCCTGTCTGATCCACCTTTTAATTCTTCACAGGCCGTGCGTGTGAAGGTAGCCATTCCAGAGGAGTTAGATGTGCTTCGGAGTAAGGTACTTGGGTCCGTCGCAGGAACACCAGGCCAGCAACTCATGATTTCAAAATACCTGTCGCGGCATATCGCTGACGAAAAACTCCGGTTCGCCGAGACCGATGGCATGTTGACAGAGCGCCGCGACACCGTGGTGGCCCCCTTCACGGGTCCATTGGTTCATTTGTTCCCACGACTTGATTCCTGGGCGACTGAAGAGCAGGAATCGCTACGGGCAGAAATCAAAAGGCTGGTGGGACTATAGTCGGGCAGCGCGGTCCAAACCAAAACCTTTCACCGTACAGGCGGAATGGACACCTAACCATAGGTAATTGCAGAGAAGCAATTGATCTTTAGCGAAGAGGCGTGTAGGCTTGGATCATCTCAAAGTCGAGAGGCTGCAATGACGAAAGTCCATGAACAGACGCTGTTAGAGAAGCTTCGGGGCCTCCCTCCGGAACGGCTGGCTGAGGTCGAAGATTTCGTCGACTTTCTGGCATACCGGCAGGCTGGCGAGCGCGGTCTGACCCAGGCCGCTAGCCAACTCGCCACCGTCGCCTTCACACGTGTCTGGGACAACCCTGCCGACACCGACTATGACCGGCTATGAGTTCGGGGATCTCGTCCTCGTTCCCTTTCCTTTCACGGATCAGTCCACCGTCAAACGCCGTCCCGCCGTGGTGGTCAGCAGCACCGCCTACCATCGAGCGCGGCCCGACCTCCTGATCATGGCCATTACAAGTCAACAACCCTCCGCACTATCCGTAGGCGAGGTCCAGATCCAGGACTGGCGAGGTGCAGGGTTGCTCAAGCCATCCGTCCTCAAACCGATCCTCACCACTATCGACCCCTCCCTCGTGCTCAAGAAGCTAGGACAACTAGCTCCGAACGATCAAGCCGCTCTTCGGCAGGCGCTCAACATCATTCTCGGGTAGGCCCACTGCGACCTGCCTCTTTTCTTGCGCGCTTGCTTGCGAATATCGCAAGCCTATCAGCCCATACCTCATCAGTTATTCTGCCTGTCCCCTTTAATTTCCTCCATCCAGATAGTCTCACCACGCGAATTCCTCAATCAGTTTCGATAGACCTTGCCGCGACAGGCGAAAACTGGCTGAGGTCGCGGCCGGGATCAATGTGTTTGAGGCGCGATCAGGTAAGGTCTGTTCAAACAGATGAAACGGAAAATTTAAGAAGAAGAGGTCCGACGGCATGTTGGAAGAGCGCCGCGATACAGTCGTGGCCCCATTCACCGGTCCCCTGGCTCATCTGTTCCCACGACTCGATACCTGAGCGGACGAACAACGAGACACCTTACGATCAGAAATCAAAACGCTGGTGGGACTGTAGTCGGGCAGCGCCTTCCGGGAAGGTTAAGGTCGAGGTTGAGTATGAAAATAGGTGGAGAGTCAAACCGGAGTCCCCTACCGGACAGGCGGAATCATAGCATACGAGAGATATGATTCACTTAGTTAGGGCTGGGAAGGGACGATGTGCATAACTCAGCTTTCTGTGCATAAGCCATCCTCTTTAGTCTATACATCCAGGCCAGCTGAATCGATTGCAGCTTGTCGTCCTTGAAGATCAACCAAGTTTCTGTGGCTTCCCCTTCCTCACCAATCATATGTGTCCCTCGTTGGGTTGGAATATCAAGTTTTGCTACCGTTTGCCCACTTAATTTCTCAACCTCTTGGGGGCTCATGCCACACCTTGCTTGAGTCTCAAGGAGTTCTGCCCAGCGTGCTGGTCCGCACGCACATCCTGAGAGCATACTGAGGAGTCCTATACCGAGAATAAGGTGTCTGCCTCTGACCATTATTACACCTAAGGTTTGTTGGAGACCTGTGTGGTTGATCGCGAGATTCCTAAGAGGGTTAGGTAGATTCTACAGATTTCCGCACAGGAGGCAACGAGAATACCGCATAAATCATTCAGCACGCCGGAGCAGAGAGCCCGACATGCCGATCTGACGACCGGATTGTGAGTGCAAAATCCGTATCTTGTCTGCATGTAGGCAAAAGTTAAAGGGTGGTTAGAAGGTAGCTGGGTTGTTGTCGCGGCAGGCTGCTCAATAAGGCAGCCAACGAGGCCGCAGGTGAGAGAAAACCGGAGGCGTACCCTCTGGGGTACGTTGAGGATTTTCTCGAACCGAGAACGAAGTTGGGGGCCTTTTTCAGCAGCCTGTCAGAAGATTTTTCGATACTGACGCGAATGCACCCCCGACTCATCGGCAAACCCGAGGGAGGCGCTGTCGGGATTGCCGGTGTCGTTGAGATCGATGCGATAGTGCCCGCGGATGGCTTCCATCGCGACTTCGAAGGGAACGGCCTGGGGATACAGATTGCCCGGCGCATGCGCGCCACGGGTCAGGATGCGAATCACATCAGCCTGCGCATACTGGGCATCGGACACAATGTAGATGTCGGCGACCGCGTGGTTCCCGAGTGTATGACCGGGCGTGGTGGCTGGTAGGAGATCGGTCAAGGTCCCGGCAAGCCGGTCGCTTTTAAATCGCTTCAACAATCCGGCGACCTGGCTATCGGTCGCTTCCGGAGGGACAGTCAGACTGATGGCATTCATGTCCGCAACGACTGCTTGAACTTTGAACAGTACCGGCGCGGCTTCGAGATCTTCAGTGATCGGCCCGGCCGGCCCCTCTGTCCCGGTGGCTTGCTTGTTCTTCGAGCTGGGCACGATGAGATACACAAACAGCCAGAGCCCGATCAAGACGACGAACACCACAATGAGGGGGTGAATTCCAGCACGCTTGCCTTCCTGGTAGGGATTGGACTCATCACTCATGACGCGGTTCCTCGGTGACAGTCGCAGGATTCTGCCTCTTGGCTTCCTCCCACAATCGATCCATTTCTGCGAACGAGAGTTCTCCAACCGCGCGGCCAGACATGGCTGCCTGGGCTTCGATGAATTGAAATCGCTCGACGAATCGATTGGCGGATTGGCGCAGGGCGTCTTCCGGATTCACCTT
>JAKDNQ010000268.1 GCA_030456405.1 Nitrospira sp. | reverse complement strand
AGCCAGAGGCTCGGACGGCCATAAGAGGGATCGGTGAACTCGATGAGGTCGGTTAATCGTCCAATCAAAAGCGACATGCGGGCCATCACGGTGTAGCCGAAGGCTGCCCCGAACGCGATCATCAGGAACATGATGCCCGTGCGGGCCACAACCTTGCCTGGGCCCGTATGCTCGACGGAGAAAAAGAAGTAGAACAACACTGAGCTGACACCGACCAGGATGATGATGGCGTTCAGACTGCTGGCCGGATTCAGTAGACTCCACGTAAAAGTGACACCTTCTCCCGGTACTAACGTCAAGAGCGGGCGAACCGTATCCTCGATCTGTTTCAAGATGAAGGACGAGATAGTTCGTGGAATGGCGAGCCCTGACCCGACGCCCACGATAAAGGCGAACGCGTACCGCGAAATCCAAGCCGCTTTCGGGACATAGCGCGTGAGCATGAGCATCCCGATGGCGACAGGAATCAACAGTGCCCACTCTCCATTGTCAACGATCGGTTTCCAAATGAGCTGCATAACCACCGTGTCGTATGTCTTGACGATCGTGTACCCGACTGACACACCGACATAGAGATTTTCCGCCAGTTTGAATAGCGGATTGTCCTTGTACAGGAAGGAGAAGATGAAGAGGGTTAACCCCGTCGCCACCCATCCACCGATGATCAATTCAACCGACATCGTTCGTCATGCCCCCGCCTGGCCTTGAGATCTGGCCCTACTGCGCGATGAGAAATAGAACAGGTTACACATGATGACCAGCACAATGATCGCGAGATGCGTCGCCGATTGCGCATCCATACCGGCAATCGCTCTCCCCTTCTGGTCCATCAACGTTTCATATTCTGCCGCGCCGCGCAGACCGCCGATCAGGCCGTTGATCTGCCCGCTGCGCAACAGCGGATAGAGCCCCGGCGCCATGACACCCGTGCAACCCCCGCCGAGTTCGAACTTGTATTTGTCCTTGCCGAATACGTACCATTCTTCCACACCGGGCCTGCCGGCGCCCAGGCTGACGGCATAGTTCATATCGCGCAGACTCTGGACGCCTTGCAACACGGGTAAGCCCTTCGTGGGTTTACCGTTGTAGTCGGCAGGAAACGCGCCATAGAGATCTTGTCCCATATTGATAATGACGGCGGTCCCGCCGGGACTCCAGCCGAGGAACGCATAATCCTTCCCATTCTCCTTACCCATTTCACGGGCGACCTGCGTGACGACCTGATCGGCCATGCCGGTCCCGGAGACCCAGAGCGTCAACGCGATCACACGGAGGTTTTTCCTGAACGCATGACGCAGCAACGAAATAGATTGAGGATGCAGCTCAGGCTTCGAGGCCGGATCAAAATCCAGCGAGAGCAGGAACGTGGACCCCTCAGGAAGCGACTCGATGTGGTCGTAGACCCCTCGGACCTCCTGCGAAATCTTGATCGGCAACCCGACGGGGTAGAGCAGCGGCAAGAGTGTGCAGAGGCCGATCACCAGAAAAATGATCCGCCTATCAATGCGCAACATACGTTCTGTAAACGTCATCGCGTTACCACACTCTCGTAAGGCGTAAGGCGTGAGGTGTCAGGGGACGGAGAAGAAGGTGTTCACCCTGCGCCTTACCCCTTACGCCTAACGCCTCACGTTTCACGCTATTCTTTTCCCCCTCCAAGATACGACCGTTCCATGCCGAAGATGATCTTAATGGAGAGCGCGACCGTGCCAAGGCTGACACCGATCAGGATCGCACGCCGCACCGACGCGTTCAGCACGTTTAAAATCCACTGAGAGAGGTCGCCGCTGAGCGGAATCAGATATTCTCCGAGCGGAACGCGGCCCATCATGACAATCACGGCCGCAATCAGCAGCACTGCCGCCTCCCGGCTCCTGGCGCGGAACGACCGATACGCTGCCGATGCGATGAAGAACGCAAGGATGGCGAACATCGTACTCTGCAGAGGGACCATCATGAAGTTATAGACCCACCCAAAGGCCGTCATGGTGCCGTCCACGGCTTCCTTGCCGTTCGACCACAGGCCGACTGCAATAGTGCCCAGCATGCCCAAATAAAGAACGAAGCTATAGCCCCATCCCGCTTCTTTGCGCCGGATCTTGGCGGCATGTACATGGAACAGGCTACTGACGCCCAGCACCAACGCGAACCCTCCGATGATCTGGAGCCACTTAGTGACAGAAGTCAGCATCTGCTCCGAGGCCGGGTGCGGCACATAGTATTGCCCCGCAAACACCAACCCGGTGATCAGCGTAATCAGAAGCGGGACCTGCCGGCGGAGGAAGATCATTTCACGTCTCTGAAAAAGTCCAGAAATAATTTCGGCCACTGCGCGTCGAGCATCACCCCGAGAGTAGCCAATATGGTTCCAATACCGAGCACACCGAGGATGAGCGCTTTGCCGATATCTTGTCCGCGCAGCGTGCCGACCTGTATCGGTTCTCTGGAGAGATAGGCGCTGGCCGCATAGAGTTCCTCCCCGATCAAGGTGTAGTCGCAGGTGGTGACGAAGAACGGCAGCTGATGGTCCGCATCCGTCCCGGCGATCTGGATCGCGCCGGTGCTCGCACCCGTTTCCGTCAGCAGTAACGCCTCGGCGAAATAATGCCCCATATAGAAGTTCGCTGCAGGCTTTTTGCGCAACATGATCCCGTCCACTGCCGCGGTGTAGCTGAATTGATCCGATGTAATGAAGAAATTGGAATCTTCCTTGTAGAGGTCGGGCTTGCCGGCTTCCAGATAAGCCTGTTTCGTAATTTCCTGGCAGACGGCCATGGTAATCGGCTCGCGGTGAGGCACGAGCAAATCAGTCTCATAGGCGGCCGCGCGTTTGGCCACGCGCCCGAGGATCACTGCCGCCGCAATGGTGGAAGGATCGCTCATGTCATGGGCGCCGGTCATGTACAGGATCGGCTTGCCCAGCTCCGTTGCGCGGCCAATGGCTTCATCCACAGCATCGAGGCCGGGAATGCGGCGGAGGAAGATCTCCCGTTTTTTGGCAGTACCGATAGCGTAGAACACGATGCCGCCGAACAGGAGCGCTAATAGAAGGTTGTTCATCTGATTCCAATTGATCCAGTTCGGTTCCGGCGTGGCCTGAACCGGCGTGGCAATGCTACGATCACTGCTCAGCACAGCAGCCACAGTGACGCTGTAGACGTTCCCGTTTTTAAGCTCGATCCCCTTCCCATTCTTCAGCGTGAACTGGTGCTGGTCTCCAGTCGTCGGCTTCGTCCACCAAGGCCACTTGGATTCACCAACATAGCGCTGGTTCGCGGGAAACTCCGCCACGACTTTCATCGAGGCCGGATCGGATACCGTGGGACCGTCACTCAGTAAGACTTGATATGTGCTTGTGGCACTATCGTAGGACGCAGGCGACCAGAGCACGGTCAGGCTACCGCCTCCATCACTCGGGGTGTCGAGCACACGAAGATTTTGTGGTGGTGAGAGAGACGTCTCTGCTAAAACAACAGAGTGAGATAAAATGGGGATACAGGCAGCGAGAAAGAAATATCGTGCAAAGGACCCCGCAAGGCCCTTACTCCTTACCCCTAACCCCTTACCCCTCACGCTTCTTACGCTCCTTCAATCAATTCAATATTGGTTCGCGGAATAACCGCCTTGCTGCCATCGGCAAAGCGGACTTCCATTACTCTCACGTCACTTTCGGTCGGAATCTTCTGGAGGTCGGCCGGTAGATTGGCGACTTCGCCGATCTTGCCGAACAACGGGTCTCGAATGATACGCACCTGATCGCCAATTCTAATGCCTTCCCGCTGCGACACAGTGGTCTCCCCGTGACTGCCTAATGCGCCGGCTTTCCTCGGAATGATGATCTCCGGTCGAATGACGCCCGCCCGAATCTGCGTGGCGCCTGAAATAGACGCCTGTTGTCCCGCATGAGCAGAAAGCAACGCGAATGTTTTGCCGGCCATGGGAATGGAACCGAACCCTTCAGTGAGAATCAGGGTAAAGCCGACTTGTTCTGTTCCCGTGATGGCCACACCAAGGTCATAGCCCAACAATGCGCGCAAATCCTTATCGTGAATGCCCCCGATCACCACACAGGCAACCCCCACCTCTTT
>JAKDNQ010000267.1 GCA_030456405.1 Nitrospira sp. | reverse complement strand
AGCGGGAGA
Source organism: Nitrospira sp. (assembly GCA_030456405.1). The sequence goes on along the minus strand of JAKDNQ010000267.1, from coordinate 4,081 downwards.
ACTGGGATTTCGACCTTACTGTAGAAGGCGACGGGATCGCCTTTGCACGGCTGGTGGCTGTCCGATATGGGGCTGGGTTGGCGGTCTTTGAACGGTTTGCGACGGCGAGGCTCACCTTTCCAAACGGGCTCAAGATGGACATCGCAACGACCAGACGAGAGTCCTATGCGCAACCCGCACTTCTGCCGACGGTTCAGCCTGCGTCGATCGAAGAGGATCTTTCCCGCCGAGACTTCACGATCAATGCCATTGCGGTGCAACTCAATCCGCGGCAGTTCGGTCGCGTGCTCGATCCCCACGGGGGGCAGCGCGATCTTCGGGCGCATATGATCCGTGTGCTGCATGAAGGCAGTTTCCAAGACGATCCCACACGCATCTTCAGAGCGATCCGGTTCGAGCAACGGTTCGGGTTCCATCTTGAGCGCACCACCTCGCGCCTGCTTGCGCAAGCAGCCTCCACGAATCTGGTCCGGCAACTTTCCGGTCCTCGATTGCAGAACGAAATCCTGTTGCTGTTCGCTGAGCGCGATCCGGTGCGTGCGATCGCGCGGCTCGGGCAGTTAAAGTTGCTTCGTTTCTTTCACCGACGTCTGCGGTACACAAAGAACGTACAACGAACGGTCACGGCTGTACCCAAGGCGCTTGCTTGGTGGGTACGTCGATTCCCAGATTCTGTGATCGACAGGCCGATCGTCTATCTCATGGCGTTGTTGAGCGAGTGCAGTCCGGCCGTGGTGGCCGCAATGATCCGGCGATTAGCGCTCTCACGCGAGCAGGCCAAGAAGGTGAGCACTGGAAGACGTCGAGTTGATCGCATGCTGAAGCGACTCACCGATCCAGGGACCGTACGACGGTCACAGATATTTCGCCTCCTGGAAAATTTCTCCGACGAAGCGCTTGTCCTGCTCCTTGCAAAGCAAGTGAGTAGGCAGCAGGGGGTTGGATTGAGCCTGCTGAGACCACGTCTGGTGTCCCATATGAAGAACAGAGCCACGAAGACGGTATTGACGGGGCGGGATCTTCAGGCCATGGGGCTGAAGCCTGGACCGCTGTACAAAACTATCTTGGGGAAATTATTGGACGCCCGCATTGATGGAGTGGTCAAGACCGAGGCGGAGGAACGCGCGTTTGTTCAGAAGAGACTCTGGAAGACATTCTCGCAGGATGCTCAAAAAGTCCGTTCAGCGCGGCCGCAGCGAGCGAGGAGATGAGGCGTACCCTTGCGGTACGTTGAGTCTCTGAGCGATGCGAGAACAAAGCTGACGGACTTTTTCAGCATCCCGCTAATTCAGTGAGGTGATGGAGAGAGACACTTCATTCGGCAGCAAGAGTGTCACGTTCGCCTGGTGCGTGGGGTCCGCCTGAATGAGGGCAAACAACGGCACCGGTTGCGGCACCTGGCTCGGTGGCAAGGCCAGCAGAACCGGAAAGTCGATCAGCGGCGACACGGTCGTCAGGCCGGCAAGGCGCAGGCGAAAGGCCAACAGAATGTCGCGCAAGCGGCTGGTTTGCTCTTCCTCGGGGAGCGATTGGTTTGTGACGATGCCCGTTTCCCAAAGCGGTCGGGTCATGGTGACTGGGAACGTAATGCCAAGTTTGAGTGCGGTGGGTGTCACGTCGATCAAAATCCCTGCCTGAATTGCCGCATCACGGTCTCGAATGGCAGGGGGCTGTGCCGTCTGTTCCACCAACTCTTGCCCACCTGCATGCTCAAGCGCGAGAGGTACTTGAGCCTGATCCTGGACAGGCTCGCTCTGGGTTATAGGAAATTCCGCTGATTCTCCGGCATTCGTGGGATCTGGAGCCGCGAAATCTGTGCGAGGCAAGGCCTTCACGATACCGTCGTAGATCGTTCGGGCTGACGCAGACCATGCTTCATTGAACGGGTGGCCTGCGAACGCTGCGTCGGCGGCTTTCTTCTCGTCGTGGCTCAAGGGTTTGGGTGGTGGCGTGTTCGTCATGGTTTCAACATAAGCCCCTTTGCCGCGATGTCAAGGGGTGGGCGATTAATGCTGACTGAGAAGGCGTCAATCGGGTAACGGTTTGCCCTTGGTCTCCGGCGCGAAAAGTAAGACGACCAATCCTACCAGGTAGATCAATGCCACTGTGCTGGCCGCTCGGCCGAATGTACCCAGCGTCGTGACAAGCCAGCCAGTGAGGAACGGAGAGACTGAGGCCAGGATTCGTCCCGCGTTGAAACAAAATCCTGCGCCGGTGGCACGAAGTCTGGTGGGATAGAGTTCGGGCAGATAAATGGGAAACCCGCTAAAGATACCGTTATTAAAAAATCCGAGAATCGGCAACAGCATGAGCACCGCGGTATAGCTGCTTGGAACGAGAAAAACGATCGGGAGCATGACGAAACTACCGACACACATGAAGGCGAAGATAGGCCGGCGGCCAAAACGATCTGCCAGCGGGCCGAAGCCCAGATAGCCGAAGATCGCCCCCGCGTTCAGCGCCATAATGGCGTAGCTGACGTATTTCGTCAGGACTTCTGGATTCTGTCCCTTCAAATCGGGTAGCTCGCGGATGAGTGTCGGAGTCCAGTTCGTCGCGCCCCAGAGGCCAAATACGGCGACGAATGCTAAGGCCGAACCTATCAACGTTCCGCGGCGCAAGTGGCCCTCAAAAATGGCGGAGAGTGGAATGGATTCTTGTTCATGGGCATGAGTCCAGCGCTCCGGTTCCTTCACCCACCAGCGAACGAGCAGTGCCACAAACGCCGGCAGGATGCCGACGAAAAAGAGCCCCCGCCATCCGTACGTTTCCTTGAGCGTAAGATTGAATGTCGCGGCGAGGAAGAACCCCACCGCCCAGGCGGATTGAAGGATTCCTGCGGCCTTCGCTCGTTTTTCTTCCGGCCAGGTTTCCGCGACGATCGCCGCGCCGGCCGCCCACTCACCGCCGATGCCGAGCGCCGTCAGAAATCGATAGATGGCGAGGTGCCACCAGGTCTCCGATAACGCAGCGGCCCCGGTGAAGACGGCATAGATGATGATGGTCGCGATCAAGACCTTGGTCCGGCCAAAGCGGTCGGCCAGGATGCCGAACGTGATTCCCCCTATGGCCCAGCCGATCAGAAAAATTGAAAAGATGATGCCGCCGTACCAGCCGATTTGTTCCGTCGTCGGGGGGCCACTCGCCGAATGTAGGAGATCGTGCAGTGCCGGGTGGAGCACGATCGCGTAGATGGTCGCGTCCATCGCATCGAAGACCCATCCGAGCCAGGCCACGAACAGGACGAGCCATTGATAGCGCGTGACGCCCTGACGCCAAGGCTGTGCGCTCACCAGGGCCTCTCGCGCTGGGGAGACCGAAGCGTTTTAGTGTTGAGTGCTAAGTACTGAGTGGCGAGTGGTGGCATGGAGGCGCTAGGCTAGAGTCCTTCATCGCAGGAGTCAAGGTGAAGCCTGCGAAGTCACATGCTATAGTCCGTTGTCATGGCACGAATCGACTTCTACCGGGTGCTGGGGGTTTCCCGCGATACGTCCGACGAGGCGATCAAGAAGGCCTACCGGAAGCTGGTCTTTCAGCACCATCCTGACCGCAATCCCAATAGTACGCAGGCGCAAGCCAAGATTCGTGATCTCAATGCAGCCTATGAAATCATCGGCGATCCGGACAAGCGTCGAACCTATGATCGACTCAATTGGGGAGATGAAGGAGCGCGGGATGAAGTGGCCGATCCTGCCGTCATCCTCGACGAGATGGAGAAGAAGCTCTTCGATGAAGGGCGCAAGGAAGTGTTTGCGGTCTTGATGAAAGACGTGAAACGGATCAGAGCCGAACTGACCGTGATTCGTGAACGGACCGTGGCGGATCAAGGGTACGACACGTTTAAGGAAGCCATCATTCAGGAGCGGGCATCGGAGGTCATGGAGGAGCTGGTCACGGCTGAGATGGAGGGGCGTAAGAAGCGGCTTCTCGAAGTGGCGACGGAGATGCTGCTCTCCCAAGGCGTGGTCAAACGCGGCGATGAAGGAGGCATCAGATTGTTACGCGGACAGCTTGAGAACGTGTTCCGCAAGGGGCGGGCGAAGGGGTTTGCCGCGGCGCTGGAATTGTTCTATGAGCGGCG
>JAKDNQ010000266.1 GCA_030456405.1 Nitrospira sp. | reverse complement strand
CTTCACCAAGCGGCATCCCGCAGATAGCGCGAACCTGTTGCTCAAATTGAGATACCGTGCACACATCAAGCGTGTAATGGCCTGAATTGTGAGGCCGCGGAGCAATCTCGTTAATGAGCAGTTCCCCGGTGGGCAGCTGAAACAATTCGAGACAAAATACCCCGACCCCTTCCAGACAATCTACGGCCTGAATTGCAAGAGCGGAGGCGTGATCGGCTACAGCTGACGATCCAGGCGCCGGTACTATAGTGGTTCGAAGGATCCCCTCTTCATGTTCATTCTCCGCCATGGGATAGGCACAACTCCGTCCATCAGTTCCACGAACCACTAGAATCGAAAGCTCGCGTTCAAATGGCACGAAAGACTCCACGATCCATCGCATGCCGGGGCGAGCAGATTCCACTATCGCTTGTTCCACCTCCCGGACGTCGGACTCCTGCGAAATTCTCCACTGCCCCTTGCCGTCATAACCAGCCGTTGCTGTTTTACAGAGAGCGGGATACCCAATCTGTCGAACAGTCGACAATAATCGATCGGGAGCGGTCAGACCGACGAAAGGGGGAACGGAAAATCCGTTGGAGGCCAAGAAGTTTTTTTGCGCGATACGATCTTGAATCACGCTCAGGATAGCACTCGATGGGCGAACCGGTTTCCGCTGCTCTAGCGCTCGACAGAGTTCCGCCGGGATATTTTCCCATTCGTAGGTCACGACACTGACCAGATCGACAAACCTCGCAAGGATATCTCGGTCGGTGAACGGAGCAGGAAAGCTGTACGTGGCAACACGATGAGCCGGCGCTTCCGGATCTGGATCCCACACGGCGACGTGATACCCGAGACGGTATGCCGCCATGGTAAACATGGCGCCCAATTGGCCTCCGCCAAGGACGCCCAGGACAGATCCTGGCGCGATGATGTCCGCCTTCACGATTGTCGGGTCGGACGGCCCGGACCTTTCGTTCCAGTCACCAACCCCTGCGCTTCGGGAGACTGAAGCACAGCGTCCGTCTGGGTCTGTCGGAATAATTTCACGCGAGCGGCAATCGCTGGATACCGGCCCGCCAAGATTTGCGCCGCAAGCAATCCGGCATTTTCAGCCCCTCCAATGGCCACCGTGGCAACGGGAATCCCTTTTGGCATTTGTACGATGGAGAGGAGCGAGTCCAGCCCGCGAAGGTTCTCCGTTGGAATTGGAACTCCGATGACCGGCAGATGCGTCTTCGCTGCCAACATCCCAGGTAGATGTGCCGCTCCCCCGGCGCCGGCAATAATCACTTCAATCCCCCGGGCAGGCGCTTGTTCTGCATACGAGAACAAGCGATCCGGGGTTCGATGCGCGGAGACGACCATCAATTCGTGTGGAACTTCGAGATCCGTCAGAATTGCAGCGGCCTTTTCTAAGATCGGGAAATCAGATTTACTTCCGCCTAACACCCCGACCAAGGGATGCGCAGGCTCCGTTCCACGCCGCCGTGATTGCGGTCCCTTACGAAGACGAGACATATTTGCACGGGCCCTTTCCTTCAACGCTCTGGCCTATGGCTCCTAACGAATTTGTTACCTTAGCGATTCTCCGACTGAGGGTCAAGCGAGTCACCTCTCTCTCAGCAATTCGTGAGAGGTGAATCGTGAGCCTGAACAACGTTGAAGGAACTGCCCCCGGCCATCCGACGTGTCACATCATTCGCGTTTACGATTCTTGAGCGCGAAGCGAATACGACGCATGCGGGCGAGCCTGCAGTTCAGCTTGAATGGTGTCGAGGAGGGTCTTCATCTCGAAGGGCTTTTGAAGCGTGCGGTGAGCGCCCATCATTTTTGCGACATCGAGATAATTGAGAATACCAATCATGTCGCTGCCGCCAGTGATGACAATGATTTTCACGTCGGGGGACTCCCGTCGTAATGCGACGGTGGTCTCCAAACCATCCTGACCGGGCATGAGAATGTCCATGATAACCAGGTCTGCTGGAGCCAATCTGTGCAGAGAGAGAGCCTCCTTCCCATCACGCGCTTCCGTGACGTGATAGCCGGCCCGCTCTAATGTTTCGCAAATCAACCGGCGGATTTGGTCTTCGTCGTCGACGACAAGAATGGATGACATTGTGCACCTCGGTTTCGGTGAATGACTCCGGACCTCGGTTCCTCGCACGGCGTGCCTTCCAGAAAATACTACTGAACTGTACCATCTCCCGCATGAGCGGGCAAATAATTCATCATTGCGTGTGGCGCTAGAATATCGACAATGTACGTGCGTCTCCATAGGGGCATTTGGCTCTGACCGGATACGCTCAAGAATCGGCTGGAACCTGTGCGAGAAAAGAGTCCGAGGTTTTTTGAACGCCGAATCCCGAACTTCGGATCGCGCGAGTTCGAGCGCCTCGTCAGCCCTGACGCTTCACGAAGAAGGCGGCGGCTTGGGCACGTCGTGAGATATGCAGCTTTTGGAACATGTTGGCGATATAATTTTTGACCGTCTTATCGCTGAGTTGCAGCGCGGCTGCAATCTCTTTATTCGTCAACCCATCCGCCATCAACGCCAGGATACGCTCTTCCTGAGGAGCAAGGGATTGTTTCTGCGCCGGGCGGGCTTGATCCGGCATCACACTCCTGGTCAACGCCCGCCGGGTCAGGACCGGGTCGAATATCGATTGACCCTTAGAAACACTATGAATCGATTGAATCAGCAGGGCGGAGTCGATATTCTTGATGACATACCCACGCGCGCCGGCCAGCACGGCTGCCAGACCGGAATCATCATTCGCAAAGGAGGTGAGTAAAATGAGGCGCGTCGCGGGGTGCCTGGCGAGGATTTCACGGGTTGCTTCAAGCCCGGAACCATCCGGGAGACGAACATCCATCAAGACAATGTCTGGTTTGAGCCGCTTGACCGCCCGCACTGCGGCAGCTTTGGTTCCTGCCTCGCCGACGACGGCAATACCTTGATTATTGTGTAAGAGGGTTCGCAATCCGACCCGGACCATTTCATGGTCGTCGACTAGCAAGAGCCGAATCGGCTTAGCGGGAAACATCGAACGCCTCCTTCGGCAAATCGAGAACGATGCGTGTCCCCTCATTCTCCTTTGACAAGACGGTGAACCGCCCTCCGATCCTCTTCGCACGGGCGGCCATATTGGCCAATCCATGCCCAACCCCCTTGACGGCATTCTCGTTGAATCCCCGGCCGTTGTCGCGAATGCTTAGCCGGACACCCTGTTTCAGCATCTTCAGCGACACCCTGGCCTCCTCCGCACGACCGTGCCGGATGCAATTGCTCACCGCTTCTTGAATGACGTGGAGCAAGTGCAGAGACTGTTCGACCGATACGGCCTTCGCGGCACGACTCTCGACCGCGAGTCGCACGCGCGTGGCCTGGTTCTCCGTCAACGATTTCAGCATGTATTGCAACGCCGTCGGCAAGTCCTTTCCCTCAAGCAGGTCTGAATCCAACTCCGCGATGAAGTTCCGGATCTCGCGCATGACACGGTTCAACTGATCAATGGCCTGATCGAGCGGTACGCCGGACGTTTTGCGTGCCCTCGAAGACATCTTCGATTTGGACGCTTCGAGGGCGAGCCCCACGGCGAAGAGCGACTGTAAGATGCCATCGTGCAGATCTTGGCTGATCCGCTCGCGTTCCTCGACAGCCGCTCGCAAGTCACGCTCCCGTTGGCGGAGAACCTCTTCGGCTCGTTTACGATCCGTAATATCACGGGAGAACGCGAAGTTGTACTCCTGCCCCATGAACGCGACATAATTTGCTACAACTTCTACCGCAAAGAATTCTTTCGACTTCGTTCGATATTCGGTCTCGAAGCGAAGGCGTTTTTGTTTTCTAAGATCATTCCAATGTTGAGACCATCTGCTCATCTGACAATCGGGGTCCACGCCGGCCACGGTCATGAAGAGTAATTCATCACGAGAATAACCGAGTCGTTGGCAGGCGGCATCGTTCACATACAGAAACCGGGCACTGCTGTCGACCCAGAACGCCATGTCCGCCGCGTGATCGACGGACAGTTTGGTCAATCGCAACGCCTCCTCCGCCTGTTTGCGCTCAGCGGTTTCCATCATGCGTACAACCGACTCACTGACGGACGCGCCAA
>JAKDNQ010000265.1 GCA_030456405.1 Nitrospira sp. | reverse complement strand
TGCGACTCATGTTTCCTCTCTATGCGACAAGAAAATGCCTGGATTGTCACGGCGATCCCAAAGGGGAACTGGACCGGACCGGCTACCCCCGTGAGGGGCTCAAACTTGGGCACAATGCCGGTGCTATTAGTGTGATGATCCCGATTCGACCATGAGACGAATAGTCTTGCTTCTGTGGATGGTGATCGTCGCCTCTCCCGCCAGTCTCTGGGGGGTCGAGCGACTGGACGCGCCAGCCGGGAAACCTGCTGGGAGCGGGGTTATTGTCCATAGCGATGGGTATATTCTGACGGCGGAGCATGTGATCGCGAATGCGAAACGGATCTTCGTCCTCACCGCTGGAGAATTTCGCGCGCCGGCAACCCTCGTCAGTACAGATTCTGAGCACGACCTCGCCTTGCTCAAGATTGAAACGGTCGGGCTGACGGACGCGCCTATCGGCTATGCGGGCGCCGTCAGACTCGATCAAGAAATCATCACCGTCGGATTTTCGTTCGGCCTCCGGGAAGTATCCGTGACCCGCGGTCGGATTGCGGCGGTGCGGACGAGGGGCGTTCAGCGGGTCTTTCAAGTGGATGCAGCCGTCAACCCCGGCAACAGCGGAGGGCCTATCTTCAATGGACGCGGAGAAGTAATCGGGGTGATGACCAGCAAATTCAGTCACCCTTCCGGGATCGTGCCGGAAGGGATGTCCTTTGCGGTGCCGATCAGCTATGCCACGCCTCTCCTTGCGAATATTCCGGATTTCGACTTTGCGATGATTGGGAAAGTGAGAAAGCCTGCGAAAGGGAACGGCGGAAGCAAAGGCCTCGCGCAAGAGGTCGTCCGGACCACGGTGCTCATCGAGACGGTCAGGAATACGGACCAGGCTTCACTGTCACCGGCTCCAGATCACGCGGGCGGAGCGTTGCCGAAAAGTGACCATCCGGCAGTCGTCACGCCGCGCTTACAGCCGAGTCCGTTGCGGGATCACGCAGCGAGTGTGCAGGACGAGAAGGCGATCGCGCTGGTGAACGGTCAACTCCAGACCTCACAGGAAGAAGAACTGAAGCAATTGGTCCAGCGCGGCATCGCTCAACCGGAGGGGATGGTGCTGATTCCGGCCGGAGAGTTCTGGATGGGTACGGAGGATGGGCTGCAAGATGCTCGTCCCTTACACCGGGTGCGCCTCAGTTCCTACTGGTTCGATCAATACGAAGCGACGAACGTGCGGTACCGACAGTGCGTGCAAGGAGGGGGCTGCACGCCGCCCAAAGATCTCAAGACGTTCGACGACCCTCAGCGGGAGCATCATTCTGTGACGAACATTACGTGGAGCCAGGCTCGATCGTTTTGCCAGTGGCAAGGCAAACGATTGCCGACAGAAGCTGAATGGGAAAAGGCGGCGCGAGGGACGGATGGCCGACGCTATCCCTGGGGCAATGACGAGGAGCTTGCGAAAAGACATTTGAAAAAAAGAGAACTCATGTCCGACACCAACGGAGCCGAACCGGTCGGGCGTCAGGTCGCGACGGCGTCGCCCTATGGGGTGTTCGATCTGATCGGCAGCGTGTCAGAGTGGGTGAAAGATTGGTATGCAGAAGATTTCTATCAGGCTTCTCCCACTCACGATCCGCAGGGTCCATCGCGTGGCTCCTTCCGTGTGTTGCGGGGCGGAGAATGGAACGAAAAAGCGCCGAATCTTCAGGTCAGTTATCGGGGGTGGGATGACGTGACCTATTGGGGGCCGACGCTCGGCGTTCGTTGCGCAGAGGAGGTCCCCTGATCTTGTGCTTTTCTCCTTCTTTCCCCCTCACCTCTCATGCATACAGGTATTCCTAGCCAGTTTGACAGTCAACAGCGACAGGGCTCTGCCCTAGCCCTGATATGACCGTACCGCGCAGAAACAAACCTCGCTTCGTGAGATATACTTTCCAGATGTGAAGAAGGAACCTGGTAGGCTTTTCAGTTCCCAGGCTGTGACTGTGGTGTACACCCGGTTCTATCGTAAGGAGCATTGTTGATGAGACATCTCGGTAGAGGGTCTTGGTGTGTGATCGTCACGGGACTCTTTGCCCTGGAGGGATGCGCCGGGCACAGTCCGTTCGGGACCTTCGTGGACTCCACGAAAGACTGTGCGGAAATGCTGCTGCAGGGGGATATTCAAAAGGTGGCGAAAACTAGAGAGGAGAGATTTTTAGGGAAAGTGCCGGACAGCACCGCTCGTTGTCTTGGAGGAAAGAAGGCCGAAAGCCTGAGAGAGGGACCCTGGCAGGATTGGCCGAATTATTGGGCCGCCGGCGATGCCGCGTCCCGCGCTCCAGCGCGGCTTCTGGCCAATGCCAAGGTCGTCGGTCCCAACGCGCACGGGATCAACGGCGCGCTCTATGAGCTGGAGTTGCAACGTGTCGAACTCATCAAGTTCAATCTCTTCGACAACAATAAAACCTATGAGGCCTATGTCACAGGCCGCAACGGCGAAGCCGGACCGGTGCTCAACACCTGGCCGGAAATGCGATTGCCGGGGAGCCATCCCGACTTCGCATCTGTCGGTGGGGATCAAGAACAGGTGTGTCGCGGATCGTTGATACGCTTCCGTACCCTGACCGGTATCTGCAACGACATCCGCAATCCGTTGATGGGGTCGACGCATCAGATCTTTGCGCGGAACGTGGATTTCGACACCACGTTTCCCGATTTGGGTCTGAATGAGCTGACGAAGAATCGTCATGGAGATCGAATAGGGCTGCTGAAACCGGACCCTCAAGTGATCAGCCGAACATTGTTCAGCCGCCCGCAGCTGCACCCAGACACATGCCGCGAGGGGTATGGTCTGCCCGGCAGTCCGATAATGGCCGAGTGTGAATACAAGAAGGCGCCGTTCTTTAATGTGTTGGCCGCGTTCTGGATCCAATTTATGACCCACGACTGGTTCGCGCATCTGGAAGAGGGCCGCAATCGCCAGGAGTGGATGGCCGTGGGCTGTACGACGCAGCTGGTTAAGAATATCGCGCAGCCGCTGGCGGGTGGAGACGTCAAGGCGTTGGGTTGCCGGCCAGATGACAAGATCGATGCGGCGATCATTGCCGAAAGCACGGAGCCCAGGTCATTCACGCAGGATGGTAAGACCTATCTCACGCGAGCCCCGAAGACCACCGCGAATCACGTCACTGCCTGGTGGGATGCCTCGCAGCTCTATGGATACGATGAGCGGTCCGGTCAGCGAGTGAAGCACGATCCGAAAGATCCAGCCAAATTGCTGCTGATGCCGGTCGGAGAAGGGGCGGCAGAGAGCGACAAGCTGGGATATCTTCCCATTTTCGAAGCGAGTGATCCGATCAATCCTGAGTGGTCCGGCCAGGAGGCTACCGCCTTTCCCGACAACTGGAGCATCGGGATGAGTTTCTACCATAACGTCTTTGCGCGAGAGCACAACGCCTTTGTGGATGCTTTTCGTAAGCAGGCCGCTCGCACGCCCGATGGAGATAGCGGCTTAAGAAATCCCGCAGAGCCAGATCGTGTGATCCGCTACAGAGACGTCACGCCGACCGAGTTGTTCGAAGTCGCCCGGCTGGTCGTCGCCGCCGAGATTGCTAAAGTCCACACCATTGAATGGACCACACAACTGCTCTACAACGAGCCGCTACATCGAGGCATGAACGCCAACTGGAGCGGGGTTTTTGCAAAACAGGGGGTGGTGGCGGATGCGCTGAAGGAAGTTGTGCGCCGCCTTGGCGATTCGGAGAATGCCAAGAAGGCGAACAGTCTCTACGCGGTGTTTGCCGGCGGACCCGGCATCTTCGGGCTAGGAAACCGGGTATACGAGGGAGTGCCGCTCGTGGGACTGATTGATCGTAACAAGAAAGACCGTTGGGATTTGAAGAACGACAATCATATCAACGGGGGCGTCAACCACTTCGGCTCCCCCTTCAATTTCCCTGAGGAGTTCATCACTGCGTACCGATTACATCCATTGCTGCCTGATTTGATCGAGTACCGTGAGTGGAACAAAGAGCCGAACGTCATTCGACAGAAGGTTCCGGTGATTGAGACCTTCCGAGGCAAGGCGACGGAAGCGATGCAGCAGAAAGGCTTGGCCAATTGGGCGCTCAGCATGGGCCGCCAACG
>JAKDNQ010000069.1 GCA_030456405.1 Nitrospira sp. | reverse complement strand
TCGGCGGCCCCCCCCCCGTACACCTCGACCAGCACTCCGATGACCCCGATGCGGAAGCCATTCAGGAGAATGGCGATCGGCATGCTGGACAAAAACACCACGGCACGCTTCCACATCGGCGCCTGGAACAAGTAGGCACAGAGCAGCGACAACGACATCAGGGGGAAGAGATATCTCAAGCCGCTACAGGCTTCCACGACTTGCAATTGAATCGGGCCGAGATCGATCACGTTCCCCTCGCGGAACGCGGTGACGCCGATGACTTGCAGGCACCCGACCCCCAACATGGACGAGAGCAACTGCAATTGGCCGGAGAGTCCTTGCAAGAGGAATTGCGGCAGCGGAATCATGGTGAGGAGGTAGAGGAGTGGAAAGCTCAACTCTCGAAGGATTTTCCCTCCCAAGGCAGCCCAACAAAGGCCCACCAACACGAACCAGAACGACAGATCCAGGAGAATAAAAAGAGTACCCAATTCACCCAGGCTATACAATGCCAAGCCCACCAGGATGAACGATAGGCCCCACCACGATCCGCGCGGCTGCAACGCCCGTAGCTTCTCGCGCCTGGCCCACATCAGGAATAAGGAGATGACGGGCACAAAGAACCCATGACTGTAATTCTCGTCATCCACCCACACGCCGACCATGAATGCGAGCGCCTCGTAGTAAATCACTCCCAACAGCGCGGCGCAGAGAACCACACCCACCCACCAGTTTCTGTGCCACCAGCTGGACGTGAGCAACGGCTTGCCGTCCACCAGCGGCGAACCGACTTTCGAAGCCGTATCGATTCCAGAAGCGCTCATGCCATCACCCATTGTTCCAATTAGGCGAACCGCGGCAGGTCTGTCTGACGATTGGCGAGCCGCGGGCGCGAATCGCCACATCCATTCGAATCCGAGTCCACCAATCCAAGCCTGCGCCCGTGTCATGGTGTCGGCCAGAAACTTGAGTGCCAAGGACCAGGAGGAATAGGTCTTAATAAATGGCGTTCAATTGTACTGATTCCCACATTCCGCTGGGCCAACGATGTCTTAAGTTTGTGTTAACTAATTGTTAAAATACAATGGAGAGACAGGTCTGCGCAGGAGCGCGCATAAAGCCTGGGGAGGAGAAAACGCTAAATCTATCAGTGGGTTTAGGGCCGGCAGTCACCATGCCTCACCTCTTCCACATACCTTCACCCAATCAGTCGTTTTCTCAAAACATGAAAGGCGAATAGCGGGAGGGCTGTTTGGCGACGGATACGCCTAGGGTTGCTCGCAAGTCGGTAGAACCATTCCAAATGGAAGGAGCGGAAAAATTTTGGCGCACGCCGCACACGGCCCGCGATAACATCAAAAGTGCCACCCACACCTTGACAGACTTTCACCTTCAGCTCAGGGAGATAGCGAGCCATCCATAGCTCTTGGTGTGGACTTCCTAAAGCGACGAATAGGAGGTCCGGCTGAGACGCGTTAATGCGGGTAATCACTGCCGGCATGTCCTCATCTTTCACATAACCATGATGGGAGCCAACAATGCGAATTCCTGGATATCGATCACGTAAGACCGCGACGGCTTGCTGGTTGACCTCCGCGCTCGCCCCAAAAAGGAAAACCGTATAGCCCTTCGAAACTGCTCGCTCGCAAAGCTTAGGCATCAGTTCGGAGCCAGGGACTCGCTCAGCCTGGCCTAAGCCTAAAATGCGCGCAGCGAGGACGATGCCGATGCCGTCAGGGATAAGCAGATCAGCGGCGCGGAGTTGATCGAGGAGCTTGCCATCCTGTTGGGCACGCATCACTTTTTCAGGATTCACCGCGAGGATGGTGCGCGGATGGCGCCCCTTCATCATGGAATCAGTCCAATCGAGGGCCTGATCCATGGTGGCGCAGTCAACTGGCACGCCCAGCAACTCTATTCGTTTCACACCCATCTAACCCTCTCTATTCGTAAGGCAAAGGACATCGATTGGTTCGATTCGTTTCTCGCAGTATTTTTCGTAGAGGCGGTCTATTCGCGGCAGAATTGCCCTGGCAGTAAATTCGCGGTCGATCTTGCTTCGTGCAGCAAGACCCATACGTCCACGCTCCTCGTCATTCCGAAGTAATTTGCGCATTGCATCTCGTAATCCGCCAATGTCTCCCGGCTCTATGAGAAGACCTTCACGTCGATGTTCGATCACGTCAGGCATGCACCCAGTCTTGGTCGATATGACTGGTAACCCCCATGCCATCGCTTCTAGTATTCCCATAGGCATGCCCTCTACATAAGACGGCAATACGAAGAAGGAAGCTCGAGACAACCAGCCATCCTTGGATTGACCAGAAACCCAGCCTAGTAGATTGACATGGCTTTCGAGTCGCAGCCGCCTAATGCGTTCAAGCACTTCATCCTGATTGCCCTTGCCGCCGCACACGAGCATGAGAGACGGGAATTCTTCGCAGAGTGGCGCAATAGCTTCAAGCAAATCGTAGAAACCTTTGTCTCGATTCAATAAACCGAGAAATAGAATATAATGCTTACTACGTGCCGCGTCATCGGGCACGTGCGCAGGCGGCGCGACGAAATTTTCGATGACGGTAATCCTGCGATTTATCGAGATCGGACGGAGGGTCTCGTGCCAGGCCTTTGAGAGAACGATGAGTTGGTCAGCCTGACTCAGTACGAACCTGATGAATCGTTTCTGTAACCAATTACATTCATCATGGAAAAATGAGGGAAAGCCTCCGCTATGAATATGGAGCAGCACCGGACGGCGCAACACGAGAGCAGTCAAAGCAAATACCGATTTTCGCCAAAAGCTTACGCGCCTAGCGACATGCAGGTGCACGCAAGCAACCTTATTCGAGGCCAACAAGAGCAGAAAACGCAGCAAGGCAGAAATCCCCACACGGAGCTTATCGAGCTTGCTCCCTTCTACGTGTGTCTCGAGGTAGGTGATGGGCCATCGCTCAAATAGCCCGGCACTCTTCCAGCTCATGACGACCGAGGCGATTCCGCCTTGCGAGCTTGTTGATGGGCCGACCATGACGATGCATTTCTTTTCCGGCATCCGTATATCCCAAGGATCTTACATACCCTCATTCACATCTTCTCAATGATTCGTCCGTACACACTCGTTCTGATCTGACCAATCACCTGCGCGGGATTTCCGACTACGAGACTATTGCTGGGCACGTCGCGTGTCACCACGGCCCCTGCTCCCACCACGACCTCATCGCCGATCGTGACGCCCGGCATGATGATGGCATTGACTCCTATGAGGCAATTCCTTCCGACGTGAGTCTTCGAACTGACACTGCGCGTGTAGTCATGTGACAGGACCACAGCCCCTCGAGTGATGACGGTATACGCCCCGATACAAACCCCTTTGGGATTTGTTCTGTCTAGATAGGCGGAGAAGGAAATTAATACAGTCGGATGCAATTTGTGTCCCCAAAGGCCTCTAAGATACGCAATTCTTACCCTCATGAAAGTTGTTCGCACGAATCCTCTGAAGCTGGCAACGACAGCGCTCATTCTCTCGACTACCTAACCTTTCCCATCGTTCGGTGGGATGACCCTCGATCTGACAATTCATGCTGGCTACCCGCAACTATCGAATAAGGCAGCACGGACTTCGTGACAACAGATCCGACTCCCACGATGGCACCTTGCCCAACCGTGACGCCTGGGAGAAGAATCGCTCTAGCTCCTATCCATACATTGTCCTCTAGCAGGCTGCGGAAAAACTCGATTTATACACAAAATGCCGTTGGAATCTTTCATATGGCGTCGATGTCAAAACAGGTTCAGGATGCTCAAAAAGGCCGTCCAGCAAGGCCGCAGTGAGCGAAGAGAAGAGGCGTACGCTTCGGTACGTTGAGTCTCTGAGCGACGCGAGAACGCCGCTGGCGGACTTTTTCAGCATCCTGCTAGAACCACGGGTTCTGGATTGTTTCTCCCTGCTGACACATGGGATATCTGTCCTATCAAAACGATGGTTCCGCGCAATAATCAATGACGTCCGGACCCATCATGACATGATTGGCCAATGCGAACGGGACCCTTGATCCGGCAGTTGATGCCGCGACCAGAATGATTGCCGATCTGAATATTTATCCCACCTCCAAATTGAGCCCCCCATATCTATGCTATCGTGTGCATCACAATACCGATATAGTATGCCTCGGATATATGGCTCAAAACTGAGCAAGGCCGCGCGCGATGCTGTTCATGTATGCAACCCTTACGAAACGCCCACGGGAACCTGCCATTGACACCTACTCTAATACCATCCTTAAAGAAACCTCTTTCTCGAGACTATTGCTGACGTGAAGCATATCAACTATGTTGGGTCAACCTTGAAGCGATATGAAGAGATATTATGGTTCCATTCCTGCAATTGCCTATCTGCTCTGGGATCAAAGCATCGGTTAAGAAAACAGGTCGAATCCATGAATGCGCGTTCTCAGAAGTAACAATCCAAATGGTACGTTTCATCGCAACAAGATGGAGTTCATCCATCCTATTGGTCTTATTGTGCTGGCCAGCCTTCGCCCAGGCGCCTCAACCTCCTACGGGCCAGTATATCCGAATAGAGTTGCCGGGAGTAGAGAGAACACTGTCGCTGGCAGAGGTCAGAGTTTATTCTGGAGAAAAGAACATTGCCCCGCACGGGAAGCCCACGCAAGTTAGCACATTCGCCGACGCCGTTGCCGCAAGAGCTATCGACGGCAACTCTGCCGGAGGATATTTCGGTCGTTCAGTGACAAGCACTGCCACCCAGGTCAACCCCTGGTGGGAGCTCGATCTTGGCTCTGAGAAACTGATCACTAAAATCGTTTTTCATAATAGAACAGACTGCTGCAGCGATCGAATCAACCCTGCCAGGATCCTGATTCTTGACAAGGTGAGAGAAGTTGTATGGGAAGGAGTCATCAAGACTACCGAGAATCAGTACGAATTCATCCCTTCCACATCGGACGTAAGCCCCAGCCCGAATCTCCTTAGAAATTCCAACTTTCAACAACGCACCAATCATTCGATCCCTGATTACTGGGACCTCCATCATGTTGCGGCTCTTACCTTAAAGGATTTGCATGATCAGTATGGCATTGACGACAACATCGAATCTCCCGTGCTAAACACAAAGGTGTTGAAGATCAAAAACAGCGAAGACAATTTTCCCTACCTAAACCTGATGCCCCGCAAATTTTTCTCTACCGTACCTGATGGCGAGTATACATTTTCTGCATACCTTAAGGCTGATAGAAACGACATGGAATACAAAGTGACCCGCGCCTGGGCAGAGGGAGAACCGGTCATTCGCAAATTAACGACCAGGTGGGAACGATATTCAGCTACCTTTCGTATATCCAATAAGAACTCTGACACGCTCCAGCCGATCATGTTTTTCCCCAGCAACGGAACATACTACATCACAGCGCCTCAACTTGAGCGGGGCAAAAAACCTAGCCTTTTCCAGCCATCGCTTGACGATGCGGTCTCAGAGACATCGGCCACTTCTCTCAAACATCAGCTAAAGAATCTGCTGGATTCAATGAGCAAGATTGATCTGCAGGACAAACAACCTCTCTTATCCGCTGCGTTTGAGTACGACTACTACACCTCTCAACAGACTGCCCACCTGACACTGACATCCCAACGCGACTCAGAGATGAAAACCCTGATACAGTGCGTCAATAGCGCACATACACTCGTGTCGCTTCCGATGCAGAGCGAAATCGTCATTCGCCCATCCTCTTCTACAGGAATCGATGTGCCGATCGCCGATATGCCACTGGGCAATTATACCTGCCTCGTTGAAGCTGTTGAGGGGAACACCAAACAGGCAGTGGCAAGAGCGAACTTAACCAAACTTCGAGCAAGTCCGTTTGAGGTGCGAATCAACAACCTGCGTCGTTCCATGAGCATTAACGACAAACCATTCCACATAATCGGCATGGGGGTCGGAAGCTGGAAAACACCGCCTGACTGGTATTTCAAAGATCTCGCAGCGCATGGAATAAACACCGTCTTCTATACCCATCCACCCAATGTTCGTGGTGAGTACGATGTTCGCGATGTTAAAGCATTCCTGTCCGGTGCTGCGCGGTATGGTCTCAAAGCAATCATTGGAATCCCTTTAGCCGGCGCCAAGGTGGCTAATTGGCGCCAACGCCTTGCCGGGTTTTCCAAGCTCATTATCAGCCTTAAAGATAATCCCACAATAATCGGGTGGTATCCTGTCGACGAACCCGCAGCTCATACATGGCAAGACAATGAGCTGATAGAAATCTATAACACGATCAAGAAAGCTGACCCGTACAGACTCGTCTTTGTGAACTGGGCATACGATGGAGTTCCATCCGGGGTCGGTCAGGAGCCACGAGGCACATTAGGCTCTTCAGATATCTACTCTACAGACTACTATCCGTTTGCAGGTCAACGAAGAAATATGGACGGATATACCTCAAATGCTGTTCGCACTCTAGAAACAGCCCGCATCCATAGAAAGGTTGCTCACTCCTGGATACAAATTTACGGTGGAATGGACGCCTGGAGGGAACCGACATCCGATGAACTCAACTACATGGTGTACGTCAATCTCACATATGGCGGCATGATTAGTTACTGGGACACTAAATCGAATTCGAGCGCCGCATGGGAACGACTCTCTGAAATAAACCATGAGGCTAAGATTCTGGCCGAAGAGCTCTTTCTTGATCCTGAGGCGCAAGAAATTGTTCCTCCGGTTGCGAAGGGGAACTTCCTCTATTCGGCATGGAAGAAGAGAGCGCGAGCGTTCCTACTTGTGACACATAACGGCAATGGCACGGAGGAATTCGTTATTGACCCATCTGTACTCTTGGGGAGAAGTACATTGAACGTCGTAGAACTGTTCAAGAACGAAGGCGTCGTGCTGAGTAAAGGCCTAATTAAGGAGGCGTTTGATCCTTTTGAGAGCAATGTTTATACCCTCGAAATCGATTAGCTTGTATGCCGAACAGATCCAGATGTCAGAGGAAACAAGGTGTTGCCGCTTCGCCATCAGACACCTCCAGGGGCCTATTGTCCCCTTTTTGAAGTGTCCGCGAAAGTGGGACTAGCTCACAACACGATGAAGATGCCCTTACCGTGTGGCGCGAGCTGATCCAATCGGGTCTCCGCTACTATTGTTGATACGCTCCGAGATCAATCTGTCCAGGGATGCAGGGACGACCTTGTAGGTCTGAGCATTGACTCCCCCAGTAGGTGCCTGCCGCTCGTGCTGGTGAAGCCGCTTGGAGTCGGTAATCTGCTGGTCCCACAAACAGCGGGTCGCTCCCGGTAATATCAGTAGTATGGGTAGCTTGCTGAAAATAATCCCCCGACGCATTATTGAAAAATAGATTGGTCTGCATTATCTGCGACTGCGGGTTCAAATTGCGGAACCCATACAGCGCACTTCCCGCCACAATATTATTCACAAAGGTATGCGTCTGTGGGAATGCAGAAAAGTGGTACAGGTCAATGGCTGAGCGAGTCGAGTTCACAATGGTATTATTGGCAAAGACCAGCGGCCCCGGACTACCGACGGTTTCATCTCCCACCAGAATTCCATGCCGGTTCCCGATCAACAGATTGTCGTGGATCGTCGAGGTATTACTTGAAAACGTCCCAATGCCTTCACCGCTCAATTCAGCCACCGTGTTGGACTCTTCACCATCGCCAATGCCGACACAGTCCTGAATAATATTTTGAGCGATTTCACCGTGGTCATTCCCAATGTCAAAATCAACCCCCATCCCATCGTAATTACCGTTGCCTGGCCCCGAATAGATGTTCGTCACGGTGTTCCCGGCAATCAAGATGTGCGAGTTATAAAAACTCGCAATCGCCGCCGTCGCGTACAGATTGGTGAGCACATTGTTGCTGATCGTATTGATTGGGGCTCCACTCAAAGGTCCGCCATCCGACAGGAGAATCCCGCCCGTCCCATTCGTGATGGTGTTGTTCGTGATCGTGACACCCCGAAATAGATTTAATGTTGTTCTGTTTATAGGGATTACCGCCGCACGGACCGAAATGGCGTGTGGCGATGGATTACTTGTGTGCAGTTCATCGTTCATCAAGGTAATGGTATTACCGGAAATGAGGAGGTTCGTCATGATGGCCGAGGCGCCCGTATCCATCGAGATTTTGATGGCGCCGCTGCTATTAGCGCCGTTATTCACATTTGTCATGTTGTTGTTCGTAATCGCAATGTTATCCCACGCGAGGTTGTTCGTGTTGATGATCTGCATGTAAAACGCAGGACCAGTAATGTCCGTGAAGTTGTTATTATCCACAGTCACATCCGTATATCTTGCTGTCGCATTCTGCGCATCGATGGTCACACCAGCGGTGCCTTGCCCATCGATACCACACTGGATAAACGTACTGTTCTTTACCGTGACATGAGATGCCACCCCGTTGAAATAGAGACAGTGATTCGTGGGCGCACTGACTGCGATATTGTCGATAACGATGTAGCTCTTGTTGCTTGAAGCCAACGGTACGGCTGTCGTAGACGCGAATGTGAACTGTCCGGTCCCGTATGATGTGATGGTGATGGGGTTTCCCGCTGTTCCACTAGCCGGTATTAAGTATGTTGTAAACGTCTGTGAGGCGCCCCCTTTTCCTGCGTAGGTATTGCCTGCGGCCCAGGGTACTACATCGTTCCAACTATTAAATGGCCCATGTATCCCGCACGTTGTCGTGGCGCCATCCCCATTGACCCCGCATGTTGGGTCAACATAGTAGGTAGTTGACGCCATCGACGAGACGGGGCTGTTCCCTCCTTCGCTGCTGCCGCATGCCGCAATCAGGATGGAGAATCCCACGACCACGATGACCCGGAGGAAGTCGAGACTCATTGTCGCTTCTTTCAATTCATAAACCATGCACCGCCTGCCGCTAAGATTTTCTCCTTCGCCAACGGCACACTGTCTATAAGCATGTGCATCGGCGGGTTGCCCCAGCACTACAAGCCCCGCATGGGGCCGGTGCGCATTGTGCTCCTGGAGCCAGGTTTCCGGGTCGGCCTGGAGCTCAATGACCAGGAGGAATACGTCTTAATAAATGGCGTTCAATTGTACTGATTCCCACATTTCGCTGGGCCACCGATGTCTTAAGTTTGTGTTAACTAATTGTTAAAATGCAATTGAGAGACAGGTCTGCACAGGAGCGCGCGTAAAGCCGGGGAAGGAGAAAACGCTAAATCTATCAGTGGGTTTAGGACCCGCCGGGGAGCATTAGTCTCTCTTCTCGCCTCCGGCGGCTTGGCAGGGCGCCCTCGACCATGGCGGCAAACTTCGAGATCTTGATAGACCGCAACGTGATCGGCTCCGAGCTAGCCACGTGCCTGACCAAAGCGGTGGGGTTCGTAATATCGCCGTACATATTAAGCCGGGGTTGATTGGTGAATAACCTTCGTATACTCGGCCAGATAACTTCCAGCCGTGCTTGCTACATCGAACTGCCCCCTTGCATACTCAGCAATTCCTTTCAGCTTATCTTTGAAGGCCTCGCCTTGCGAATCTGTCATGATGTGAGCGATCTTCCGACTGCAATCCAAGTAGTCCCCCATCCTAAATGAATAGCCATATTTTCCATTCTCGATAACTTCCATTGGGCCTTCGATATCGGACACCAGTACAGGTACTCTCGCTGCCATTGCCTCTACCACAGTGAGCCCGAATCCCTCATATCGTGAAGGCTGCACCAGGAGATCATATGTGTGCAACCGTTCATAAATCGCAGTCCGAGGCAGTTTCCCGAGGAATCTGCACCATTTGGCTACCCCTAGCTGGTCGGCCAAGGCATCAAGATACTCACGCGATGTTCCCTCACCGATAAAATCGATCAAAACCCTCCCTTCTCCTTTCTCGCCGCACAAGCGCTGTAGAGCTTTGAGCAGGATATCCTGCCCCTTCTTGTCGTGATGCAAGCGACTGATCTGAACTATTCGAAAGGGGGATTTGCCATAGGATGCCTTCCCTGGAATCTTCGAGGAAGAAATGCCGTTATAGATAACCCTCGGTGAAGTACCTGGGTATCTTCTCAAGACATCGTTTCGCACAGCATTCGAAATACAGAAGATCGCGGAGTAGCTTTCGATAGACTCCAACTTCACATTCGTGTCGTGGACAGTCAGGACCATAGGCGCCGACAATAATCGGCTAATCTTGGCGAAGCTATTTTGGTGGGCGTGAATAATGTCGGGGTTAAACCTTCTTAGGGTTTGAATTAATTTAAGTACATGCCATGGGTTTCGACTGCCAGGAGGCCTTCGAAGACGTGTTGTTGCAACTTCGCTGCTTAATGTATCGA
>JAKDNQ010000264.1 GCA_030456405.1 Nitrospira sp. | reverse complement strand
CAGCGATGGTGAAGCGGTTCTTGGTCTGAAAGACCACCCGTAGCAGGGTTTGAATTTCATCCATGAGCGCAAGAAAGGCCGGGTCTAGATGGCCCAATAGAGGAGTTGAGAGTGCGCGCAGGACTCGCGGATGCACCATGCTAGGTCCGGGGCCAAGAAGCAGACGACGTAGGGGAATAAAGTTCTGAACCGGCATAGGACTCCAGATTTAGCAGGATGCTGAAAAAGCCCGCCAGCTTCGTTCTCAGCTCATCGAAATCCTCAACGGGGACCCGGCCGCCTCACCACTCGGCGGCGCGCACAGACGTGGTGCTCCTTATTCGTCGCACCGTGCGCCCCTGAGGGTACGCCTCCGGGTTCGACTCGCCTGCGGCCTTGCTGGACGACCTTTTTGAGCATCCTGTACCGATTACTCCTGTTGCCTAAGACATGCGCACCATCGAACTTCCATTTTGCTCAGTTTGGGTTTTCCCAGCCTGCGAAGAAAGCTCCTCAGTATAGCGGAGCGTGGTTGTATTCGGCCACGGTATTCTGAGCGGTTTCCTCCGTCGCATAGCCACTCCGAGGGGATTTCGATGGAGAAAAACAGCATGTTATAGTTCAACGATGATCGAGTCTGCTGCCGTGCCTCTCAACGACCCGCAACAACCCAAGTCCTGGTGGCGATCTACAGATGCGCCGCCGCCGGTCGGGGTCTATTTTGGGCGATTCTCGCCCATGATGACGCTGTTGTCCGCGCTCTTTCTTACAGTGGCGCTGGGGTCGATGGTGGGGTTGTCGACATCGGCATCGAAGCTGGATCGGATCGAGTCGCCTGAGCAAGCGCTGAGTTTGATGGTCAGTCGGACCAGGGATGTGGAGGAAGGGCTCAAGCGAGCGCCTCAATGGGAACAGCAGCTCTTGGCCTGGGCCTCCGGCAACGACGAGGCTGAACGGGCCCACGAAATCGAATGGTATCGCGAATTGGCAGAGTCCTCAGAAGACCCGTCTGTAGACCTTCAATTGGCGATTCTCCAAGCCGAGGCTGGCCATGTGTCGCAGGCACTCCTTTCCGCGCATGAGTGGGGAAAAGCAGGAGACCCGTTTCCGCTGTTTGCCGATCTGGTGACGGCTGCCTATAGTGAAGGACCGGTCTATGACGCGGATCGATATATTTCGCGGCAAGCCACAGCGGCAGAAGTGTTGCCTTCCGGGTGGTTTTACGATCGCCTGGCAGAACGTCTCGCGCGCCGTGCCAACGATGCTGCGCTCATAGCCAGGATTCAAGAACGAGCTGCTGTGCGTATCGACCGCCAGTTTGCTCGATCGCATGGCCTGACGCTTGTTGAGCTCGGCGCGATGATTGTCGGGACGGGGATGTGCGTGCTGTTGTGGCTCAGACGGAATGAGCCGTCCAGCTTCGTCCGTCTGCATGAGCCGGGTGTGCCGCCGCCGTGGCCGGGCGGGATTGGCGCGGCGGTGTTGCTGCGCGGAGGCGCGATCGGCGCCATGCTCACGGCGCTGTTTCTGTTGTATGTGCCGCCAGACAATGCCTGGCTCCGGACCGTGGCCATTCCGCTCACGAATGTGCCGCTCCTCCTTTTGGCGTACCATCATCTGTTCCGGCCTTCCGGGATGACGTTCTATCGCGGGTTTGGGTTAGAAATCGGATGGGCCAATGCCGGCCGTTTAGCGGCTGCGGTCGTGGCCGTGGTGGCTGCCGGCTTGTGGGGAGGGTGGGTGATGGATCGGCTGGCGGAGCCGTTCCACCTGACGAGCCATTGGGTTGAGTGGTTCGATCCCAATCTCGTCTGGGCTGCGCCGTCCTTGACAGCTGTCAGTTTGCTCGAATACGTGATCTTCGCGCCGCTGTTCGAAGAACTCGCGTTTCGCGGATTGCTGTTCGCGATTCTCCGCCGTAAATTCCGCTTTCTGCCGGCCGCATTGATCAGCGCCGGCATCTTCGGTGTCGCGCATGGTTATGGATTAGTAGGATTGTTGAGTGTCTGTTGGAGCGGAGTGCTCTGGGCGTGGATCTACGAAAAGACCGGAAGCCTCTTGCCGGGCATTCTCGCCCATGCCATCAACAATCTGCTGGTGTGTCTTGCCGTCATGGCCCTCCTCCGGTAATCGGACGGTGAAACTGACTTCCAACGTCGTTCTCAGCTCGCCACAATCCTCAACGTACCCCGAGGGTACGCCTCCGGTTGTAGCTCGCCTGCGGCCTAGTTGGAAAGCCAGTTTGACCGTCCGCAAAGAGAAAACAAGGTCTAGTGTGCTGATTCGATCAATGCTAAAGCTTCGTATAGGTCTGGGTGCCTTAGAGCGTAGCCGAGTTCTGCTCGAAGCTTGGCGTTGCTGATTCGTTTTCCCGATGAGCGGTCTTTTTTTGCTGCTGCCGGCGCCACATCCCATCGCTGCTGCACAGTTGCCCAGATCTCATTCCACGTCCTCGGCGTGCCGTCGCTGACGTTGTAGATCTCGCCGGGTTTCCCTTTCTCGATCGCTGCCAGACAAATCGCCGCCAAGTCTTCCACATGAATCAGGTTCACATACTTGCGTGATGGGCTGACTCGGCCTTGCCTGACCCAATCGAGAGGGTTGCGCTTCGGTCCATAAATGCCCGCAACACGCAGCACGATCGCGCCATGATGTTGGCGCAGATATTCCTCGCCTTGCACGCGCGGCTTGGTTTGGTCGAGTGGAGCTGATTCGTCAATCCAGGGTGGAGGGTATTCAGTCGATTCACTCGACGTGTCGTAGGCTGAGGTGCTTCCTAAGACAACCATGCGGCGGGGTGGCGCGGCGAGCGTGCGGACGAAGGCCTGGACCTGTTCGAGTGGTGTGGCAGGAAAGCACCAAATGAGATCAGCGCTTGGAGGAATGTTCTGCCAGGTAGATGGTTGTTCCAAATCGAACTTCAGGCGCTGTTCCGAAGGAATACCAACGAGATTCGTCATGGGGTTCCTGCTGGTGGCATGGACAATCCTCCCCTGCGAGGGTCCCGTTCTGTGCAGCACCAGTCCCGTATAGCCAGCTCCCAGCACAACGAGCGGTGATGGTGACGGTCGCATCATCAAATTTCCTTCTACAAAGCCGCTTCATCTTTTCACAGTCGTATAAGACGGTACAACTGTTGAGCCAAGTTAATTATCTGTGGGACTTGTCCCCAACCTCCGACTTCCCATGAAAATTACACCATTGGTAAAGAAGTAGTATTTGACAGACTTTGTTAGGCTTCTATGTATACTTTCTCATGATGTCTAAGCGGTGCATCATCATGTTACTTGGCTGCAGCTTGTGCCTGTGGCTGGGAGCGCCTGTTTCGGATGCCACGGAGCTTGTGCGTGAAGAGCCCATCCCAATTCAAACAATTATCGCAGATCCTCAAGCGTTCCACCTGCGGGCGGTACGACTCCAAGGAATCATCCAGACCATAGAAAGATTTTCATTCGGAGTTCACTGTAGGGGTTTCGATGCCTATCACTTTATCCTTGATGATCACACTGGGCGACTCACAATCAGCGACTTCCCGGAATGCAGATGGGGGGGCCGGATGAAGCCCCTCATCTCTGAGTTTGCAGTAGGCGATAAAGTCGAAGTCATCATTGTTATTTCCAACCTGCCATCTCCAAACTTCGCATCACACAGCGTGGAAGGAACGCTCCGAGGGGTCAAACGAATATCTGAGTTAGCAGGCGATGAATCACAGCCGAACCGGTGACCTCATTGGTTCCCCGCAGGATTCTATGACTTCCTGCTCTTGCAATCGGTCGGTAATAAGAAGTCTGCTCTAAATATTTCTAAAGTTGGAAGAACAATAGCGGCATGAGTTTCGGCGAAAAACGCATTCACTCAGGTGTTGCGGCCATGCCTATAACCCGAGAGATCAAGGTTGATTTGCGGTTAGGGTGTCGGACATTTGCAATGTGTTGATCGGATAGTGTTCTGTGTAGCCGATCCAATCCAGCACGAGTGGTGATTTTCTCTCTCCTGTCACTCCAAGACCTCCATCTTTATGATTGGTCAATTTTTTCACAGTTGCGAAAATAGCATAACTGATTGCCTCAAAGAGGGATTCGTAGGAGAATGCCTCGTATGAAATCTATTGCGTCTGTGTTGTTGATCATTGCCCTTGGGTTCGGACTTGTA
>JAKDNQ010000263.1 GCA_030456405.1 Nitrospira sp. | reverse complement strand
GGGCGCAGACTTGGCCTCTGATCGACCTTCAATCCATTCATATAATACCGGAAGCACAATCAGCGTTAACAGCGTGGAACTGATCAAGCCGCCAATGACCACGACCGCGAGGGGTCGTTGCACTTCTGCCCCAATGCCGGTGGCGAATGCCAGGGGGAGCAGGGCCAACAAGGCAACCGCCGCCGTCATGAGGATCGGCCGGAGACGCAACATACAACCTTCCAAGATCGCGTCTTCTACCGATTTCCCCTGCTCCCGAAGGGAATTGATATAGGAGATCAGCACAATTCCATTGAGCACAGCCACGCCGAAGAGATTAATGAAACCCACGGATGCCGGCACGCTGAGATATTCGCCGGTGATCCACAAGGCAAAGAGGCCGCCGATCAGCGCAAGCGGCAAATTGAGAATCGTCAACCCGGCATGACGCCAAGAATTAAACGAAATATAGAGCAGGAAAAAAATAAAGGCGATCGTAATCGGCACGATGATTTTCAGCCGGGCCATGGCCCGCTCCATATTCTCAAACGATCCTCCCCAGATAATCCGGTACCCTTTGGGAATTTTGACTTGATCGGCGATCTTCTTCTGCGCCTCGGTGACGATGCTCTCGATGTCCCGCCCGAGTGTATTGAAGCCGATATAGATGCGGCGATGCAGACCTTCCCGGCTGATCAGGGCGGGCCCCTCCACCAATTCAACCGTTCCCAAATCGCCCAACGGGATCAGCCCGCCGGTCGCCGTGGTCAAAAGAATGTTGCGGATCGTTTGTACGCTGTCCCGGTATTGCTCCGGATACCGGAGCGTAAGATCGAACCGTTTTTGTCCTTCATAGACGCGCGTGGCCGCCTCCTGTCCGATCGCTGTGGTAATGATTTCCCGGATATGAGCCACATTGATGCCGTACCGCGCAATTTTTTTTCGATCGATATCGATCGTGAGATACACCTGGCCGAACAACTGCTCCACTCTGATGTCCTTGACCCCTCGGACCGTATGCATGATGGCTTGTATGTCCTCGGCGGTTTTTCTAAGCACGGCGAGGTCCTCGCCCAGCACTTTGACGGTCGCCTCGGCCCGGACTCCTGACACGAGTTCATCCACCCGCTGTTGGATCGGTTGGCTAAACAGATAATTCGCGCCGGGAACCTTTTCGACCCGCTGCCGAATGGCATCGTCGAGCTTGGGTTTCGTTTCTGCGGTCGTCCATTCGTCCATCGGCTTGAGCAACACGATTGGATCGCTGGCATTCGGTTCTTGAGGATCGTTGCCGAGTTCGGATCGGCCGATTTTTGAGACCACCATGCGCACTTCCGGAAATTCGAGCACTGCCCGCTGCATTTCCTTTTCGATGTCGATCGATTGCTGCAAAGAGACGCTCGGGTGGCGGATGGTTTGCGGGGTGATCGCCGCCTCGTTGAGAATGGGAATGAATTCTCCGCCCAGGAATGGAAAGACAGCCAGACTACTTCCGAACATCGCGAGCGCGCCGGCCGCGACGATGTACCGATGTCCCAGCGCCCAGTTGAGCACCGGACGATAGAGCCGTTTTGCCCAACGAACGACAAACGTGTCTTTGTGGTGAGCCGTCTTGAGCAGGAGTAAACAGAGCGTGGGAGAAAGGGTGAACGACAGCAGTAAAGAAATGAACAACGCCATCATGATCGTGAGGGCGAGCGGATGGAACATCTTGCCTTCCATGCCGACCAGACCCAGTATCGGAACGAATGTCACGGCAATGATCAATTCGCCGAAGAGACTTGGACCGCGGACTTCTTGGACTCCTTTGAGGACGATCGGCAGGCGTTTTTCAATTGAGTTCAGCGCCTCTTCATCGGCCGATGCAAGATGCCTCTCGACATTCTCCACTTGGATGATCGCGGCATCAGTGACCATGGCCAGGGAAATCGCCAATCCGCCGAGGGACATCAGATTCGCCGTGATTCCATAGAAGTACATGACAATGAACGTCATGACCGGCGCCACGACCAGTACAATGGTCACCGCCAGCGCGCTCCTGATATTGCCGAGAAACAACAGCAAGATAATGACGACGAAGAACACACCCTCAGCCAATGCTTTATAGACCGTATGCAGCGCCGCCTCGATCAATTCGATGCGGTCATAAAAAGGGACGAGACGCAGTCCCCCGGGGAGAATGCCCGATTCATGGATCTTATCGATGCGATCCCTGACGTCCTGGACGACGTCCCGTCCGTTGCCTCCCCGAAGCATGAGCACGATGCCGGCCACGGCTTCCCGTTTCCCATTCATCACCACTGCCCCGTGGCGAACTGCGGGACCGATCTGCACGTCCGCCACATTCCTGACAAGCACGGGAATGCCTCCGGACTCCTTGACCACGATATTTTCGATGTCCTCGATGGTCTTGATGAGGCCGATACCGCGGACGATGTACTTTTCCGACCGTTTCTCGAGAATATTGCCGCCGGCATTGGCATTGTTTTTGGCGACGGCATCGAACACGTCGTGTAACGCAAGTTGGTACTTACGCAGCAACTGCGGCTCCACCAAGACCTGGTACTGCTTGACGAATCCTCCCATAGAATTGACATCGACCACATCCTTCAGACCCTTGAGGATAGGCCGGATGACCCAATCCAGGAGCGTTCGCCGCTCCATCAGTTCCGCTTGTTCCACGTGGTAAGACGGATCGTCATCGTGCGGTCCCTGCAGCACGAATTGATAGACCTCTCCCAGTCCCGTCGTGTTGGGAACCAATTGAGAGACGGCGCCTTCCGGAAGCCGGTCTTGAACCTCGAGCACCCGTTCGAGGACCACCTGGCGCGCTAAATACACATCGATATCGTCCCGGAAAATGACGGTGATCATCGACAGGCCGACCTTGGAAAACGATCGAATATCGGTCAAGCCTGGGGCGCCGATCAACTGCAGTTCGAGGGGAAAGGTGACGAAGCGTTCGATCTCTTCGGGGGAGAGACCCTCCACCTTTGTGACGACCTGAACCAACACGTTCGTCACGTCCGGAAAGGCATCGATCGAAATGATGCGGAACGCATAGACTCCGCCGGCAGCGAGGACGAAGGTTAAAATGACGACGAGGATTCGTTGGCGGAGTGAAAATTGAAGGAGTGCGGTGAGCATGCGGTCACGTCTGGCCGCCGCCCAGTTCAGACTTGAGGATGAAGCTGCCGGCTGTCACGACTTGGTCGCCTTCGACGAGTCCATCGAGCACCTTGACGATTTCCCCGTTCGATTCACCGAGCGAGACATCCCGAGCTTCGAAGGAATGCTTGTCCTTCTTCACGAACACGAACTCCCGATTTCGGTCCCGTTGTATGGCCGCTTCGGAGACCGCCAGGACGTTGGGCTCCGGTTCAGAATAGACGCGAACGGTCGCGAACATCTCCGGTTTAAGTTTTTTGTCGGGATTCGGCAGCTCCAGCCGGAGACGCATCGTGCGGGTCGCGACGTCCAGAACGTCTCCCACATAGGTAATCTCGCCATGGAAGATCTGATCCGGATAGGCCTTGACCAACACCTCTACCGACTGAGAGATGGAAGAACCATCCGGATGAATGTATTCAATGTCTTTCTCAGGAATATTGGCGATCACCCATACTTCGTGCAGATCGGCAACCGTAAACAGCTTCTCGGTCGTTTCCACCACCTCGCCCTTGGTGAGGTTGCGGACGATCACCCGGCCGTCGAACGGCGCCATGATCGGCACAGAGGGCCGGATCGCATTCTCTCCGTCCAAATGAAGGATTTGCTCATCCGACATGCCGTATAATTTCAATCGATCACGCCCCTCTCGCTTTTCAGCGCGGAGCGCCAGCATTTCTCCTTTCCGTTTCTGGGCAGTGGCCAGCGCGAGCACTTTCTCGGTCAGAAGATACTTGGCCCGATCGTACGCTTGCTCCGCCACATAGAGCCTCGCATCCGCTTTCAGATACGTCGATTGCGCCATGGCGAGTTCTTCGCTATACAACATGGCCAAGAGATCGCCTGTCTTCACTTGGTCCCCGAAATCCGCATACACGTCGATCACCCGGCCTCGCACCAGCGTCGTCACGTCCGCCGTAGCGTGATAGTTAGGAACCACTTTGCCGGGAAAATCCCGATGGGTTCGGAACATCCCTCGCGCCAC
>JAKDNQ010000068.1 GCA_030456405.1 Nitrospira sp. | reverse complement strand
ACAACCCGCACGATTCGATTGCGCTGGTCGGAGTCTTGCGCTCACCTCTCGGCGGCATGACTGACCGGGATCTCCTGGCCCTCCAACAGATCGACGGATTGGGCTACCAACGAAGAGAACGGCTATCTACGTGGAACCATCCACGAGCAGGAACGGTGCGGCGGCTCTATGAGCGATTGGCTGAACTGCATCAGCTCGCTCCCTTGCAGCCTGTCCCTGACGCCATCGATTTACTCTTCGATCGATTGCCTGTTCTGGAGTTGGCCGCTGCATCGCTCCATGGCGAGCAAGCTGTGGCCAATCTCCGGAAAGTCAGGGAGATGGCCGAAGCGCTGGCCGATCGCCCCCATCTCACCTTGACCGGGTTCGTCGATCTCATGATGACACGAATATCGGAACAGCCGGATGAAGCGGAAAGCCCCCTGGCTGAGGAATCGCTGGACGCAATCCGCGTGCTGACCATTCATAAGGCCAAAGGCTTGGAGTTTCCTATCGTCATTCTTCCCGGCCTGCACCAGGGAGCCAAGAATCCTCGCAAGGGGCCATCCATCCATCATGATTGGTCGAGTCGCTGTTATGGCATGCGGATGGGAGGCCGTTCGAATCTTGGAGCGGTGCTCGTCGATATGAAGATGGCGGCGCGGGAGGAGGCGGAACAACGGAGACTCCTGTACGTCGGGATGACGAGGGCGCGCGATCTGCTGGTCTTATCCGGCGGGCTCACTGCGAAACCAGGACATGACACAGTCCTTTCTCTGCTCGGAGAGGCGATTGAAGGCGAGGAAGGTTTTTCGACATCTGACCAAATCTGTATCGGAACAAGCCGGCTCACTCGTGTGATCACGCCGGCCACGGCTGCAGCAAGACGGCGCAAACAGGAGCCCATGTCTACGATGGTCCCTCAACCGGCCCTTGGCCCCATCCTCATTCGCCGCCAGGCAAGGCAGGTTGAGTGGGACAAGTGTCGAACAACGCCGCGACACCTGACTCCTTCGAGCCTCATAGGAATCAGGTCCGAAGCAATGACCTCACGTGTTGTCACAGGCCGTCACGCCGATCTGAGTCGGCTGGTAGGAGTCTGTGCCCATGCGGTGCTCGAACAGTGGGACTTCACCAGGCCTCGTGCAGAGATTTGCCCGGTCATCGAGCAGGTCTGTCGCCTCTATGTGGCACAGGATCACCCTCAGTTGATACCCGACGTTACGGAGGACCTCACGGCGCTCTTTGGTGGTTTCCTTTCCTCCGAGCCGTACCAAAGGCTGCAACGCGCGACGGTGCTCGGACGCGAAGTCCCGTTTGTCATGCCCTGGGGCGAGGGGCAGATGATGGAAGGGGTGATCGACCTGATTTATCGGCTTGACGGCCGGATCCGGATTGCCGACTATAAGACAGACGATGTGGCGGCGGAGGACTTACAGGCTATTACGGATCGCTACAGATTCCAGGCGGAGAGTTATTCACGAGCCGTCGAGAGGTCTTTAGGATTGTCGTCTCTTTCGTTCCAGTTTATCTTTTTAAGGCCAGGTATCGCCATCGATGTCTAGCAGCATGCTGAAAAAATCCGCCCGCAGCGTTCTCGCATCGTTCAGACCCTCAACGTACCGCGAGGGTACGCCTCGGGACTTCACTCGCTGCGGCCTTGCTGGCGGCCTTTTTGAGCATGCTGCGAGAAAAGTTGTTTTCCTATGTGGATGTCAAGTCTAATTAGACATTACAAGGGACACTAGTGCGATGTCACGATCTCAAGGTCCAATGGCTGTTTCGTCGGAAGAGTTTGCTGCCTGGATACAGGAGGCACTTGCCGAACTGCCGCCTCGTTTTGCAACATTGGCGGATGAGGTGTCTATCGTGGTCGAAGAGGAACCTTCGACTGAGGTCCTGCGGGATCTTGAGTTAGGATCAGAAGACGATCTGCTGGGGCTGTATCAAGGTGTCCCGATCGATGAGACGTCGTTTTTCCAGCCTGCCGGGCACTTGCCCGCCCGTATCTCCATCTATAGAGGCGCGATTCTGCGTCTCTGCCGAACAAAGGCCGAAGTCATTCATGAAGTCCGGGATACGGTGGTCCATGAACTTGGACACCATGTCGGGCTGGATGACGACGAGATGCCGTACTGAAATGCAGGCACGAAGGTGGTTAGGCTGAAGGCTGAAGTGGGAACTTCGAACTCGGAACTTCGATTTCCGCCAGTCTTGCTCGTCACTCGCCGCTCAGCCGTTGGGCTTGTTTAACAGAGCCAGTCCATGCCAAACGAAAACGGCGGTTCCATTACTGGAACCGCCGTCTGTGGTGACATGATGGTCTGAGAAGAGAACGTTCGTGAGCTTACCCTCGTTGCTGCCTACCTCGGCGTATCCACGCGAGACCAGCCAATCCCAACCCCAGAAGCCCGAGGCTCGCGGGTTCCGGCACGGATGTTCCGCTATTGGGGCTCGCGACGATGTTATCGAACTGATGATATGGATAATCCTGGGACCAGCTTACCTTGGTAACATCGCCAAAGCCGGAAAAAGTAAACGTTTCAGCTCCGAACGCCACCCCATCCAGCGTGAACGTTTGAACCACCGTCCCGCCTCCGGTGAGGTGACCGGTAAAGGCCACGCTAACTGCACCGAGATTATTGGCTTCGGCGAGGTCGATGCTGGCCAAGGAGAACGATCCACCACCGGTCAGCGTCAGCTCGGTCAGGCCATTTCCAGCGCGGTTAAACAACGCAGTGGAGCCGCTAAATTTCGGGTGGAGCGTGCCCACTGTGAAAAAATCATCTGAACCACCCCTGGAAGGAATCCGGATAGCATGAATCCATCCTCGCTGTACGAGGTGCCATGGAATACGGTGTTTGAATCGGCATGCATCAACGATTCGAAGTCGATGGTTACAGCACTTGCCGGAGATACGCCGAGCGCAAGGGCGGCACTCACGAGCGCAAGTGACAGAATGGACGTTTTCATTGTTGGTTTATTCCTTCATATGAATGTTAATGAAAGCGGTGTCTTTCCCATCATGGAATGTGTGTAGGAGAGCAAATTTGTGGCCAGTCAGTAAATGCTTGATTAATTGTGAGACGCATTCAGCCCGCATCGCGCACATGTAAATGGTTTTTACAGGTTTCCCCCCCGCAGTCCCACCACTGACTAGGCGCATCGATTGTGGCGGCGAAGGACGCGCCGCCAGAAATACCAAGGCTTTCGAGGAGTTGACGCTGTGTCCGGCACGACTGCGCCGCCGCCAGGCGTGCCTTACGAGACTGTAAAATATTTTGACAGGTACCGACTGGTTTTTACACGGTGAAGCGGCCCCTATCAGGCTGCGGAAAAACCTGGCTTGTGTTCAAAAATCCACTGTAATCTTGGTCGTTGTTTCTCTTTGGGGGAGTGGCCGAGGCTGCCCTTTACTGCGCGCAACATTCTCACCCGCCCAACCCTGAGCGCGCCATGACGCGCTCTTGTCCCAAGCGAGCACATCCCTCCAAGCTTGCTCGTTCTCTCTTAGGGGATGGGGGCTGATTGATCTTCCACTGCGCGCGTCCAACGAGGGGAGTCTGCGACCGCGCGTTGCGCGAGCACAGAAGATCATCAGGCTCCATCCCCCCCTCTGCTGGCGGACTTTTTCAGCATCCTACTATGATTTGGCCTGAATCAAGGTCTGCCGTTGATAGCCAATAGCGAGCATGATAATTCCTACGAGGATCATGGGCAGGGAAAGGAGTTGGCCCATAGAGAAAGATCCAACGATAAATCCAAGGTGGGCATCGGGTTCACGAAAGAATTCTACGATCATCCGGCAGACCCCATAGCCGGCGATAAAACTCCAGAAGAGGGTACCAGCCGGTGGCGCAGTTTTTGCGATAACCCATAACAGAGTAAACAAAAATACGCCCTCGAGTCCTGCCTCATACAGCTGTGAGGGATGGCGGCAGGCAGGCCCTCCACTTGGAAATACCATACACCAATCAACATCGGTTGCTCGGCCATACAGCTCTCCATTGATGAAGTTGCCGATTCGTCCGAACCCTAATCCGATCGGTGTGGCCGCAGCAGCTAAATCTGCGACTTGGTAGGTGGGAATACCCTGCCGTTGGCTGAACCACAATAAGGCGACGATGACGCCAAGTAGACCGCCGTGGAAGGACATGCCTCCTTCCCAGACTGCCACAATACTGGCCGGGTGCTGCATATAGTAGGAAAAGTTGTAGAAAAGTGTATAGCCGAGCCGGCCTCCGATAAACACCCCGAATGCCGCCCACACGATCATGTTGTAGACCTGGTCCTTGGTCATGACGAGGCCTCTCGCCTTCACCCGATGCATGATCATGAAATAGGCGCAGGCCAGTCCGATCAGATACATCAGACCGTACCAGCGAAATTGCAGCTCGAAGAAGACCGGGCTGATGTTGGGGTAGGGGATCGCGTGCAACCAAGTCATACATGCCTCATGTGGCGTATTGGACGATCATAGGTGAGGGTGTTCATCATTGCAAGCACGAGAGTGGGTTCACGGGGAATCGTTTCTAGTCCTTTCTCAGAGCCAATTTGAGCAGCCTACCACTTTCGGGCTGTTGGATTTCTGTCACGACTGTGTTGTGACCTGTGAGGAAAACGCAACTACAAATTGATCGGCGCTCATCAATGGAATCGAGCTGCGACGAATCAGAGGCAATATTGACGGTTGTGTTCTGGCACGGTTTCTGCTGTAGAGAATAGGTGAGTGTAGGGTGTCGGCAATCACATTATTTCTATAACCGTTCGAGGAGGTTCACCATGTCAGACCAGAGCAAGGTAACAACGGTCGCAGCGTTGGTGGCAGGTGGGGCGGTGATCGGAGCCGGGATTGGATTACTCTTTGCGCCGAAAGCAGGGGCAGAAACTCGGCGTGAAGTCGGTCGCTATGCAAAAAAGGCTCAATTGCAAACGACTCGTTGGAGTCGGGCTGTCCAATCCGGTGTGAAAGAGGTGATGGATCGCCGTAAGCCTTCTAACCATACGGAGAATGAGAGACCCAAGATCGAAGCGGCATAACTGGATCGATTGGCTCAGAGATCAAATCTGTGGCGCACAAAGCCTGGTATCAGACTCTGTGCGCCGACGGGCCGCGACCTTGACCCACCTAGACCTCGATGTTAAAGTCCCGCCACTGTTCGGCCTGCCGCCGGAGTGGCGAAATTGGCAGACGCAAGGGACTTAAAATCCCTCGTGCCCAAAAGGCGCATGCCGGTTCAATTCCGGCCTCCGGCACCACTAATCAATGGTTCAGCAGCGAGGCGGGCATCCTTCAGCCATCGGGTTTTCACTGAGAACTGGGGCTGAGCTGGGGCGTAACTCGATGGTGCCCTCTCGGCACCGCACAGCCGTGCCAGCTTCTTCAGCCCGTCCGAGAGATCCGCTTCATTCACGATGGCATACCGACGCGTCATCTCGGCGTTACGCCTCTCTTCATGTTGGAATGCGTAGTTTGGCGTTTGGCCCTATCACGAGCATACGCAAAGAGACCCGTTCTTTCTTGGTATGGTTCTCCCATAGAGAGAAGCATCGAAGTGCTTCCCCCTTTTGCAAAGCAGAGAAGACGCCTTTCGCCTCTCCTCGTGGAAGATAGCCGATCTGCTGTTGTCGATTGAGATCCCAGACTCCAACTGCGTAAGGATCGTTCGGATTTGTCGGTTCTGGCACGAGCGTGAGCCATTTTCCCGGCGCGACAGCTGAGGACTGAAGGGCAGCGAGCCGATACTTCACACCAGCAATCGGCATGGCTTCTAGACCATCCGACTTGGGTAGAGTCTCCCAAGAGAGGCGTTGGCCATCTCTCAGGCGGCGCACATAGTAGCCACTTCCGATAACAGGTTCGCGGTGCTCCCTCTTCATCTCTTCTTCATCTTCTTCGCCTTCTTCAGAATCGGCATCGAATGTCCCGAAGTGAGTGGGGACGAGTTCATAGTCAGCAGCGTTTTCACTGGTGGCGACAGGGCCCTTTACGGCGTAAATTCCTGGCGTGGGTGTAGTCGTCGGAGTTTTAAGCTCACGGAAAGAGGTGACGAACCGATAGAGCAACACTCCAATCACTTTGATAGCCTTGAAGAACAGATAGAGCAATACACCAATAACGCCAGCTGCCAACAAAAAGGAAAGGGTTCTTTCCATTCATGGCCTCCTGATGTGGTGTGAGCGACAGAAAATGCCCGCCAGATGGTTCATATGGTTCATGAGGATGCCTTTTTCCGCATCCTGTTAGGCCCGGATGAGAAGATGGTCGAGTAGAGCAGGTTCTTCAGTGTCCTTCGCCGCAGGGGGATTAATGAATTGCTTTAATCTCATTCGATCATTGGGGCTGACTTGGATCATTTCCACAGCCACCCAGTGCTCGTGAACTCTTCTGACCTCCGCGAGTCGGATGTCTATACAGGCATCCTCGCCTTCCAACCATAATTGTACTTTCACAAAATCCCCAGTTCTCAGTTGGTCAGGGGTGGAGAGCTTACAACCACCTTCTATGCGTTCGAGGACACACCCGTCCGCTTCAAGCTGCTTATTTGCATTCGCGAGCACACAGTCAATCGTAAACTTGGGACTGTCCCACCAAGCCCACCAGGTCTGTTGCTTGACTTGATCCATCATCTTGTGTGGATGGTAGTGCGGAAGCCGACTGTGTGGCTATACCTCAAGAGGTGGGGCTTATTGGGACATGGTCCACAATATCCTTGTACGCTTCTGTTACAATCGCGTCTGCTCGTGCGTATCCGCACACAGATAGGCGCATCGGCTGCTATGATGAGTCTTCTGGCAGGGGAATTGCGGTGTTCGTCAACAATTTTCGATGCGCCAGATCAGCCAGATACGAAAAACAACGAACTAGGAGGATACCTCAATGACAGGTCGGTCATCCGCTCAACGATTCCTGGTGTTTGGGAGTATCATTGCGGGACTCGGCGTTGCCGCCGGCGCCTTTGGCGCCCATGCTCTCAAGGAAATACTCGATGCCCCTATGCTCCAAGTATTCGAGACTGCCACACGGTATGTGATGTACCACGCGTTTGGACTATGCATCGTATCGTGGGCCATCGATCGGTACCCCGAACAGCGACTTGAAAAATCAGGATGGTTCTTTCTTATCGGTATCCTTCTTTTTTCAGGCAGTCTGTATGTCGTGTCCCTTGCAGGTATCCGGTGGGTGGGGGCCGTGACTCCGATCGGTGGCTTGGCTTTTATGATAGGCTGGCTACTCTTAGGTTGGGGAGTCTGGCGGGCTGCGATCCCTTGCACCACAGGCCGTACACGCGGCGACGCGTAACGCGAGAGAGAGGCGAGAAAGGCGCGACGCGGGTAAACTGAATATCCCCTAGTCTCGCTCGTCCCGCTTTTCTCGCCAGTCGCGCGGAGTTAAGGCGTGCAGCCGGCCGTTCTTTTTCCGCTGATCGATCCCCAACCTCCTTGGGAATTCACGAAAGTCCCTTCGAGTCGTTGCCCCTCTTTGCTGAACTGCAGACTGTCTTCTTGGACTTGACCATTCGCTTCCCAGCGTAAGTAGACGTTTTCGCCTAGCACGACGGTGTCCACGAGCCCTGGTAGAGCAGGCTTCGCTTGTCCTGCTGGTGGAAAGAGTAGCGACAGTTTCTGTTCTCGATGGTTTTGCTGATGGTTATGAACGATCCACTGCCATGTCCCGCACAGCCGCGCTTGTCCCTTGAGGTCACGCACCCGATTCTTCCAGCTCCGTATTCGATCCCATTCATGGTAGCTAGCCCGCATGGCCTCTACTTCCAGGCGAGCGGCTCGCTCCAAAGCGGTGACTACAATAGGGTCATCCTGATCTACCTTGACCCATTTCGGGGAAGTCAGTACGTCTGACAACTGACTCAGTGTGTCATGCCAGGGTGCGTTCCTTTGTTGATCGAGCCACGCCCTGGCTTGTGGAGATCCAAGTAGTCCCTCGGTCACAGGCGCGAGTTGGCGATCTCTCACAGCCTGGCTGATGATCGAGGCGAGGCGCCAAGCGGCCAGACTGTTCATCAATCGATGAACCGCTGATGTCAGGTCCGGCGCCAGGAGTTCATGTGCAAGTTTGGTCGGCAAGGGGTTTGTCCCCAATGTCCTGGCCGCATCGCCTAGCTGGAGCGCGGGGCCTATTGCTGACACAAATAAGGCGCCGGCTTCCTTGTCAGACTCCAGCTTGTCAAGTTGATCGGAATGGGCACGAATGATGGATGGGAAATCAGGGAGAGAACTCGGAAGGGATTCATCAGCCTTGGCAGTAAACCAGGTTCCGAATAGAGAGAGAGCCATCACGGCAAGAGCGAGCCCGATTCGTGCTAGGACTGGTTGAATCAAGTAGAAGCAGGTGGACATCGTACTACTCTACCGTGCCTCCGCCTACGCGCTCAAGCAGGGGCTGCTGACACAATGTGAGGGAAAGCCATTAGGTGCCTTGGAAGCAGGTCTTCAGAAACACAGCAGTCGACTCCCACGCCTCAGCTGTTGCATCGGCACGATAGCTCTCCACACGTTGTTCATTACAAAACGCATGGGGAGCGTCGGAGTAGGTTTTGATCTCGACGCGCTTGTGATGCTCAGCTGCAACTGTACGCAACCAGTCCACGTCCTGACCGGGTACCCACTGGTCCTGGCCGGCTTGGTGATAGAGTACCGGACAGACCAGATCTTTAATCGCGGCATCAGACTGCGTTGCTCGGCCGTAATAGATGACCGCAGCTCGAAGCCGTTTTCGTTGACAGGCGAACCGGAGCGCGTACGATCCGCCCATGCCATAGCCGACGACGCCGTGGATATTTCGCTTGATGTGGTCGCGTGTATTCAAGAATTCACAGCAGGAATTGATGTCTTGCAGGACAAGCGATTCATTCAGTTTTCCCATGAGCGCGTCCGCAACCTCTGCGTTGGCCGTCACCATGCCGCCCAATCGCGCATACAGGTTTGGAATGATCACCCCATAGCCTTCGCACGCCAGCCTGGCGCCGAGATCCTTGATTTGCGCCGTCAGTCCCCAGGCTTCATGTAACAGGACCAGTCCTGGGTAGAGTCCTTTTTCCTGAGGCCAAAACTGAATACAGTCCACCTGCACATGCTTTGAGACGCGTGTTTGAATATAGGGATCGGCGGCGGCATCCGTCAGTGTGGGAATGGCGACGCCACTCGGAAAGCGGGCGGTGCCTGTCCCGATCTGACTCAAGGTAAAAGAAGCGGTGGTCGATGTCATTGCGGCAATCTCTTTTCTATCGAAGGTTTCTAGAACTCGCGGGTACTATAGGGAGCAGGTTGCCAGGCTGTCAAACCGTCAGGGAGCATTTAGTTGACCCGCCGCTCAATGATGATTACAGTTTCATGACTCTCAGGGATGTACAACAATGATGCCGCTTCGAATCGGTCTCATCGGCGCCGGCCGTCATGGTAGCCGGTATATCCACCATCTTCTGCATGATCTCCCAGGGGTGAGTCTTGCCGCTGTTTGCCGGAAGCGGCCCGGTGAAGGATTGCCTTCGCTTTCCACGAATGAGATCTCTCTCTATGGGGACTATCGCGCTTTGATCGCTGATCCCGCGATAGATGCCGTTGTCGTGGTGACCCCTCCGTCACTGTGTCCTGAAATCTGTTTTGAAGCTGCGAAGGCGAAGAAGCCAATCCTCATTGAAAAGCCGTTGGCGTCGACAGGTCTCGAAGCGCGCGCGATGGTCATGGCGGCAGAAGAGGCGGGTCAGTTGTTGATGACCGCGCAAACCTTACGCTTCGATTCGACCATTCTTCTGTTGAAAGAGCGATTGCCGGAAATCGGTCCACTCCGGTACGCGACCTTCACCAGCCGTATTGAAACGAAAACCGGCGCCGAGGTTCATTCATCGATACCAGGCCAGCGTGGGGTGCTGTTGGAGTTTGGCGTTCACCTCTTGGATCTGGTCCCGTTTCTTATTGGTGAGGAGCTGGTTGCCGTCCGTTGCGAGTTGGACCGGCTCCCGACCATCGCGCCGGAGATGATGGCGATCGTGCAGGCTCATACCGTGAGTGGTCTGCGATGCGTGATGGACATTGCACGTGTTGGAGCGGGGAGGGTGGCGAGAGCGGAGTGGGTGGGATCTGATGGGCAGATGGCCGCTGATTGGTTTCACCACCGGGTGACCGGGGTGATCGGTGGCAGCGCTCCTTTTGAATGGACCGTCCAACCGCAGCAGACGATTCTCGCGACACTCCGCGCCTTCGTCCATGCTATTGAAACGAAGACCCCGCCGCCTATTACAGGGCGCGACGGATGTCGGGCCGTTGAGGTTGCTGACGCCTGTTACCGTTCGGCGGAACTTGGCGGAGCACGCGTCAGCGT
>JAKDNQ010000067.1 GCA_030456405.1 Nitrospira sp. | reverse complement strand
TCCTGACGCAGCAGGTGAAACAGCATCGCGGCCTTTTGGTAGCCGATGGCGTTATCATGCTCATCCACTTTTTGGGTGAATTGCGCAACCGGATAGTCCCGCTCCGGCGGCACGTGGAGATTGTAGCCTTGCACCATCAGACGGCGCTGGTCCTGCGCCTGCGCACGATCTCCCATCAGTTCATGCCAGTAATAATTAGCCAGATAGGTCGTCAGACCTTCCACCCAATTCCCACGTTCAGCGCGATTGAAGACAGCATTGCCGATCCACGAATGCACGATCTCGTGGCCCAGCGCGTAGGGTTGCACATAGTGCCGCTTGATGATCCCGCTCCCCAGCAGGGTAAACGAAGGCATGCCAAGCCCGCTCGCAAAAAAATTCTCCACCACGGCAAACT
The DNA here is from genome assembly GCA_030456405.1 of Nitrospira sp. Next base: position 9,976 of record JAKDNQ010000067.1, on the reverse strand, counting down.
TTTCGAACGGATAGGGGCCTAGCAGTGGGATATAGGCGTCCAAATAGCTCGCCGTCGCATCGAGATATTCCTCAGCCAGGTGCGCATCGTCGGGGAAAAGATAGGTCGAGAGCCTGATTTTTTGGCCAGTCTTGGCCGTCCAGTCTCGAAATGTCGAGACAAATGTATTTGCCACCAGCGTGAGGGCTTCGCTCGGCTGCATCACAACCCATTCCGTCATCATCATGTTCTTGTCGCGGCAGAGATCGGCGGGACAAGCGTGCGAGTCACCGGCCCTCCCTTGAGTCACAACGGTCCACCCTGTCGGCACAGCCACCAACAGCGCATAGGTGCTGAGCGATTCCGGAACGTCTGGATACCAGGAGCTTTCACTGCTGATATAGACCCCTTCACGCCCGATATGCCCGGCGGTCTCGCTGGGCGTCACAAATCGAAGATGGCGCGGATCTCGCGGCGGATCGTTGATCGTTCCGTGGTAGTGCACGTCCAACACCACCAGTCCGGCAGCCACGGCCTGCGAGGGGATACGAATCTCCTGAACCGATTCCGGCGTGGAACCACGCTCAAGTTCAAACGGCACATCGTGCGGAGATTCCACCCCAGCCGATTCTTGCACGAGAGCTACGCGGTCGACCTGGAGTGTGGAGGCAAGGGAGAAACGAATCGAACTCTTCTGCTGCGGCGCCTCGATGGTCAGCCGGTCCTTTGCGATGAGCGCATGCTGTTCAGGAATGATCTGTACGAATAGATCGTGATGCCGAATGATGACTCGTGGCAGGACTGAGTCGGTTGCGCAGGCAGTACCAAGCGCCCCGAGACTGAAGAGCGCGGTCACACAAAGGCAGAGAACAGCAATGATCCTTCTTCCGAACGGCATCGGAAGAGTTTTAACATTCGCGACAGACGAGCACAAGCTGGATAGACATCAGTAATTTTTCCAAATCGATGGGCTTCCCGAGGACTTCTTGTGGCCCCAAGGCCCATGCTTCATCGAGGCGCTCTTCATCGTGACTCCCAGTGATGATGATCACCCCACCGGTATATTCGCGCTGGCGGAGTTGCCGGAGCACCTCCACTCCGTCCATGCCAGGCATGAGCAGGTCGAGAAGAATCAGATCAGGAGACGCTTGGTCTACCATCGAGAGGGCCTCGAAGCCGTCTTTGACGCCGAGTGCCCGATACCCACGGAGGCTGAGAAACTGAACGAGCAGGTCGCGGACTAACGGCTCATCGTCGACGACGAGAATCGTTTCCCCCGTATCGGCCACGGCTGCACTACCCGCTACCGGCTGAGCGGGAACGGATTGAGCTGGAAGCTGCACCACTCGATTGACGCATTCGACCAGCACATCGAGCGACAAGCCCTTACGGATAAAATCGGTGACGCGTAATCCCCGCGCTTGATTTTCCTGATCCTCGGTCGCTCCGCCGCCCAGTATGATCACTGGGGCATGAGGGTCGTACGCACGGATTTCTTTCAGGACAGTCAGCCCATCCATTTCAGGCATGCGAAGATCAAGAATGGTGACTCGCGGGACCTGCTGGCGAAAGAGAGTCAGGCCTTCGATCCCACTCGTCGCCGACAGCACCTGATACCCATGTCGGGTGAAAATCGACTGGATCAGCTCGCAGTTCATGCGGTCATCGTCGATAATAAGGATCTTGATCATCGCTGAGCCTCGTGGGCAAGAATATGCGGCACGCCGGCAGAATGCCGGTGTATTTGGAATCTCAGCCTAACACAGACGATGTCAGCGAGGAAGAAAACGACGGGATCTCACAGGGGGCTACACAGAGGGCGAGGCGGTCGTTCCGAGGAGCGCGTCCACGAATGCGTCGCTGTGAAAGTCTTGCAGATCCTCGACCGACTCCCCGACTCCGATGAGTCTCACGGGCAACTTGAGCTCCTCAGCAATTGCGACGACGATCCCTCCACGAGCGGTGCCGTCGAGCTTCGTCAGGACTAAGCCGGTGACACCGACCGTTTGATGAAATTGACGAGCTTGAGCCAATGCGTTCTGCCCGACCGTCGCGTCCAGCACAAGGAGCACTTCGTGCGGCGCCCCGGGATATTCCTGCGCGATGACGCGAGTAATCTTGCGAAGTTCGTCCATGAGATTCGATTTCGTGTGCAGCCGGCCTGCCGTATCGATCAAGACCACGTCCACCTGCCGCGCTTTCGCGGCAGCTATTCCATCGAATGCGACGGCAGCGGGATCGGCTCCATGACGGTGACGAATCACGTCGACGCCGATTCGGTCGGCCCAGACTTGCAGCTGATCGATCGCCGCCGCACGAAAGGTATCGCACGCCACCAGCAACGGCAGTTTTCCTGCCTGCGCAAGCCGCTGCGCAATCTTGGCGATCGTGGTCGTCTTACCCACACCATTCACCCCCACAGCCAGAATCACGAAGGGCTTAGGGCCGTTCGCGAGCATCGGCTCCAACGACGACCCTTGCACGGGCGTTAACACCTCGAGCAAAGTCTCCCGCAAAACCGTATGCACTCGACCGGGCTGTGAGGCATCGGTCCCTTGAAGCTGTTTCTGGAGGCGTTCCATCACACGCTCCACCACACGGGCGCCAAGATCAGAAGCGATGAGGGCTGCTTCAAATTCTTCCAAGACGGCGGGATCAGCCGCACGGCCAAGCAGCCGATCCATGGACCCGCGAACGGCATCGCGTGTTTTGGTGAGTCCATCACTTAGCCGCTGCAACCATCCCATAGATCTACCCCTGCCCCATGATATGCGATGCGATCCTCGGCTCGATGCCCTGAGTTTGCCGAAAGGTCGAATCCTGATGCCTTCAATTCGCTCGTTTCGGCAACTGCGCAAGCGACCGCAGAATCATCCGTTCACGACGATGCATCCGGCGCGCTTCTTTTTCACTCCCCTCGTGATCGTAGCCGCAGAGATGCAGAATGCCATGGATCAACAGCACCATCAACTCTTCGTCCAGCGATCGCTGGCCCTGTTTAGCTTGGCGGGCTGCCTCCGGCACGGCTATCACCACATCACCCAGCATGGTTGGCGTAAGACACGGGGCATGAGGCGCCATGGCCTCTCGTACAGCAAAGGCCAGCACATCGGTCGTGCGATTCTTTCCCCGATACCGGAGATTCAAGCTCCGCATCCGCTGATTGCCCACGAGCAGGATGCCCAGCTCCGCCGACGGTTCTCCGATGTCGGCCAGAATCGTTCGTGCCGAGTGTTTCAGATGCGCCTGATCGAACATGAAACGTCGGACCTGACTCTGCATATGGACCGGCATTAATGTGACTGGCCCCAAGAACCCGTAGTTGGAGAGGAAGGAGTGGCGGGCTTCGGATGTTTATTTTGCGGCGCCGGCGACGGTCGCCGTCCTCCTGTACCAGATGGGGGATCTGAAGACTGAAGAGGAATCTGATGCTGATCGTAGGCCTTAATAATGTCCTGTACCAGCTTGTGACGGACCACGTCCCGTTCGTCGAAATAGACGAATGCAATGCCCTCGATGTCTCGCAGAATGTCCCGCACTTCGATCAGACCGGAAACTCGTTCAGGCGGCAGATCTACCTGAGTAATATCGCCGGTGACAACTACTTTGGAGTGGAACCCGAGCCGTGTGAGAAACATTTTCATTTGTTCCGCTGTGGCATTCTGCGCTTCATCGAGAATGACGAACGAGTCGTTCAGTGTGCGGCCTCGCATAAACCCGAGCGGCGCAATCTCAATATCACCCCGCTCAATTGCGCGCGAGGCACGCTCCATATCCATCATATCGAACAGCGCATCGTATAGCGGGCGGAGATAAGGATTCACTTTGGCGTACAGATCGCCGGGCAGGAATCCAAGCTTCTCGCCAGCCTCAACAGCCGGTCGCGCCAAAATAATGCGGCTCACTTCTTTCTTCAGCAATGCGCTCACCGCCATGGCCATTGCTAAATAGGTCTTGCCTGTGCCGGCGGGGCCGATGCCGATCACGATGTCATGCGTCTCGATGGCTTCGATATAGGATTTTTGTGTCGGCGTTTTTGGCGCAACAAACCGTTTCTTGGTGACAATTGTCGCTGCGTTGGAGAGGAGTTCTTTGATCGGAGTGTCGGGACTCTGTCGCAGAGCGTTCAAGGCGTGGGTAATGTCGTCCGGCTGGAGAACCATCCCGTCGTTGGCGAGGGTGGCAAGTTCCGTGAGCACACGTTCCGCATGGCGGGTGGCATCTGCCGTACCATCGAGGGTGAGTTCTTCTCCACGCGCCGAGAGGCGCACACCGAGGTCTTCTTCGATCAGCTTGAGGTGCCGGTCGTGGTGACCGAACAACACGGCAGTGTTGGTGCCTTCTCTGAGTTTAAGTCTACGCACAAGCGCTAAGGCGTGCTCCCTCCCTGCGGCAGTATTGGAATGATTCTAACAAACCGAGGAAAGGTGTGACAAGCGCCAGTGGGTATTCGTCGGCAGCCCGTCATGCTCCCGCTGGCTTTGGAGGATCAGGAGGCGCGAGCGCAATGGCGAACTCTTGAAAAGCCTTGCCCCCCTGGCCATCTTCAGCGATGACCCTGACTCGATGCGTTCCAGCGGAGGCACGGCTCATGTCCCACAGAATGTGACCGGTTTCTCTATTTATGGTCATCCCTGAAGGAGCGTCTTCAAGCTGATAGTTCATGGTGTCCCCGTCGAGATCGGTCGCCTTCACTGCATATTCATACCGCTCTCGACCGGTCGCAACCGGAGGCACACTCACAATCTGTGGCTGGCTATTCCCGATGTACAAGGGATCGATGCGGAACGGCTTGCCCTGTCCCGTAGCATCATGGGGAACCACTTCGACCATGACGGCATCTTTCTGCTTGAATCCGGCCGTATCGAGAAAATTCTCTTCCCCCTCTGCGACAGCCCCGTTTCTCCACCATCGGAACACATACCGAATCTCGTCGCTATCCGCATCGGTCGCTTCGACTTTAACCTGAAGACGGTCGCCAAGACGGAAGTTCTCTGTCTCGAACTGGAGACTCGAAACCATCGGCGGCGTATTTCCGACCACTTGTTCGACCCAGCCTGACACCCCCTCCACCTTGCCATCGTGCGGTACGACCTCGACCCTCACACGGTCACCTCGCTTAAGCATGGAAGGCGACAATACAGACCTGGTCTCGTCCGGCACTCGTTTATTGTTGACGAACCATTGATAGCGAAAGGTCACTTGATCGTGATCTGGATCGAGCGCATCCGCAAATACGCCCACTGGCTCACTCAATAGAATGGGATTGGGTTGAAACGTGATCGCGTGAACGGACGGGGGAGTATTCTCTTGATGGAGGCCGCCGGCCTCCCCTGCGCCTCCGCCTGATGGCTCAGATGTGCAGGCAGAGACCGTCACCGCGGCGAAGAAGAAAAGGATCGCAACGTGAGTAGGCTTTCGAGTCATGTGTTGCGGGTCATTCCACGCTCTACGCCGGGGCCTTCTCCGCTACGGGAGAAGGCCCCGAACGAAACCTGAGCACACCAGATCGTCATTGCGGCTAATCTCGCCGATGCATCCAGGAAATGTACCGGCTCGTGACCGGCGAGGCCGGGTTCATGCTTACGCAGGTTACGGCGCTTGAGCTCGCCTGCACACAACCAGTTACGCCGGTTGGGTTGCCCCCAGGGCCCTGAGACCCGACGTGGATGGCAACGGCAGATGCGACACCCTTGTCGATGTACGCCGTCTTATTGATCGTCCCGGAAGCCGTCGATCCGATAATCGGACTCGAGTAGGCGCTACCGGTTCGATAGTACAGCGCATAGAGATTGCTGTCTCCGGTCGATGAACAGGCGTCGTTTTCGGGAATGAAAGTCGGGAAGAACACGGCCCCACCGAGCACAATGGGATTCGATATCATGCGTTCTCTCGATGCGATCGAGAGCGTCGTATACCACCCGTGCTTGCTCTGGATAGTCCCGACCAGGGATAGGAAGCTCTGAGCCGCCCCGACTCCAGTGACTTGGCTCCCTGCCACACAGCCTCCTTGACCCAAGACGCAGACCGTCGCGGCAGAGACATCCACCAGATCGCTCCGCGAACAGTCCGTCGTCGTCTGATTGCACCCTCCGGTGAGCACCGGGTCCTTGACGCCGACAAAGTATTGCGTATCGGCGTTGGTCTTATCGGTCATAGAGTAGTACCGACCGCTTCCTGCAAATACCCAGACGTTATTGGCATCGTCCAACGTCACGGCCGGCGCAGTCGTGATCGGTCCCATCTCAATCGTTCCAGCGGGAGGTGGAGGGAAGGTGTTGAGCAGTTCGTTCGGGGTTTGCATGCTCCCTGACAGCACGCCCCACTTGGTGACATCGGTTTGAACACCGAAGGGATCTCCCACCACAAGCGGTGGACCTGGAGACGCAGCCACCCCAGTTCCCATGGTCAATCGATACAGCTTCCCGCGCCAGGGAAGCGCTCCATCATGGAGGGTACTACCCATATAGGCCGCGTCCACGCGGAAATCGAGATCCTTGTCGAAGGTAATAATCTCCCCTATCATGCCTTTCCAGCCCGACACACTCTCCACCGGAAACATCTGCATGTTCCCGGCGCCGATAGGACCAGTCTTCAGATTGACGGCATAAAGTTTGGGAGTTTGAGTGTTGACCGAGAAGTCAGCATCGTAGCCGTTCGGGCCGGACCCCACCAACATGAACCATTTTTCATTCGCGCTGCTGGTCTTCGTATCGGTAGTGCCGTTTTGATTGACTCGCACCACGGAGGGATAGCTGGTGCTCAGGCCAAGACCTGGATCCGAAAAGACCCAGAGCAGCTCCGGATCGCTCTCCGGATCGGTAATGTCCAGCACAAAATAGGCACTGTAGAACGTCCGATCCACCCCACCGATCGGAATGGTCATGGGCGGAGCGCCTTTCGCACTTGTGCATTGTCCGCAACTGCCACCCATGCGGAATCCGCCGATGAGAATCGTCGCCCAGCCGCCTGGATGCTTGCAGGCCGTATTGGTAGGCTCTCCGGCATCAGTAGCACATGCAGATTCGGCCGTGAAGATACGCGCCTCTGTCACCTTCGGCTTGAGGTCGACATAGTAGACGTGGTTATAGTCCGTCTTGGTCAACCACTCCAAATGCGGCAACAATTCTTGAGGGATGAAACCCCACAGTTCATCTCCCATAACGGCTCCGCGACTACCGGGACCACTCACGGCGGTGGTGGTAAACCAACCGCGCTCGACTTCGTCTAGGCCTGTCGTGAGAGGGTCGTCGCCTCTTTTGTAGAAACCGGCATTGAACGCGTGGAGCATACCGTCGTTGGCGCCGACGTAGACGACCCGCCGACGATCCCGGTAATGGCGATAGAAGTCGGCATAGCCCGCATCTCCGTAGATCACATCGTAGCGCTCTCGCGGGGGACCGACTTCGGTCGGCGTGGAATGGATCGAATCGCCAAATTTCCAAACCTTAGAGCCTGCTGCCCCCACGGTTCTGGTCCGGTCGCGCATGCCAGAGGGTTGGTTCCCTCGAATGAAATCGATGATCTTGTAGGCCGAACTGCCGGAGGTACAGGCATCTCCGACCTTCCGAAGGAAATCGCTGAGACTCGTGCAATTGGCCGTGGTAAACTCAATCACCTCGCCGGAATCCACGACCCCGTTGGCGGTCCCTCCGGGATTGTCAAGCCACGTCAGGATGCGACGGTCGGCCGTATTTTGAATGGCGAGCCGCTCGCCTCCTTCCCAGATCGGCTTGAGCGAACTCAACGGTTGATTGCAGGGGAGGCAATCCGCAGTCGTGATGACCCCGTCGCTGTTCTGGTCGTCGGGCAGTCCGTTCCCGTCCACGTCATCGTACCTGTCCACCAACAGCTCATTCTGCACAGTGTCGAAATGCGTTTTGATGATCTTGTCGGTCTTGTACCACATCCGCTGGTTTTGATCCGAATCCTCGCGGATGTTGCCGAACGTATCGATGAACAGGCCGTGCGTGAAACCCAGCCAGTTGATCGTCGTGTTCAGCGTCGAATCCTTGAGCTTGGGATAGAAATAGGATTGGTAGAGCGCGCCTTCGCCGGTCGCCGAAGAGGCGAGGACCGACAACGAAGAACCGGACGAGGTCTTGGACAAGATGGACGTGATTACGTCGGTCAGCTTGTCTTTCATAAAGACCACGTCCGACGATTCGAAAAACGTATCGGGAATGCCGTCCCGTCCAGCGAGACCGGTGTCGTTATTCACCGAATCCCACTCGCAGGACTTCGTCAGGTCGACGAGATCGCAGGCCGCCGGAGCCGGCGTACTGCCGTTGTCCGGAATCTTATTATTATTGTTGTCCTCGAATCCTCCCTGCTTCGCCACCTGCATCAGAAATTCGCGATTCAGCATCTGGGAGAAGGCGAAAAACGTATAGGTCGTGACGTTCTGCACACCGGGCAAGTCTCGACCGCTCGCTTCGATCGTCGTGACGGTGGCGCTTCCCGGCACCTGCGCCGTCACCGATGGGGCCCGGAGATCCGTGATATGCGCCCAATAGGCCACGTCGTCGAGGAAATGCGACCCGCTGCCGCTAAAGTTGGTCCGGTGCTCCTGGATCAAGCTGATCGGCGGCGTGTCCGGGTGCATATTGCATGTTGTGTTGATCGGCGCGGTAGGGCTACTCGTGTCGTCTCCTGTACAGTGGACTCCATGAACGCCATGCGCGAAATCCCTGAGGGCCGTGGGAATCGCCTGGTCCTGCTGCGAGTCGCCGTCGGTGAAGAGAATAACGAACGTCTTGCAGCAGGGGATCTGCGCGGAGGGACTGGCCCATGCAGGTGAATGATTGCTGCCGAAGAAATAGGGATCGCGGCCGCAGGCATCAGTGACATACCCGGAGGGACAGCTTTCGCTGCCAGTCAACCCCTTAGCCTCGCCTGTCCCCAAGCTTCCCGCCCCCGATGCGCCCAAGCCCACGCCTGGAGAAAATGCGATCGGATACACATAGTTGGAAGTGTCGAATTCCGATCCCACCTGAGCCACATAGCGAGTCGCCTCATAAAAGGTTTCCGCCATCGGCGTATTGCCACCGTTGAAGGTGTCCTCGATTCCCTGGATCATGGCTACGGTGTTGTTGTTCTTATTCTGGGGACCGGCGCCAGAATTCAGTGGCCGATATTGGAAGGATCCGAAGGGCACCAGGACCTGGCCACCGTCGTTGGAGACAATTGCTCCGGTGGCAGGGTTCACTCCTCGATATTCCATCAGGGCGAATCGAACTTTGTTCCCAGTCGTCTGAATCACGCCGAGCGGCTCGGTCGGCAGGGCCACCGCAATCTTGAATCCCTGCTCAAGATATCCATCGCTTCCATCCACTACACTTCCATCTCCTGGTCCTTCAGTGCAGGCTGTCGCATTGGCAGGAGGCACGCTTGCATCATTATCGGTGCAAAACCAGCCCATGAGCGGCCAGGGACCGCTCCCCGTCGTCCCACCAAGATGAAATCGAAGGGTTGTTGGAGCCGGAGCAGGCGAAATCCCTTGTAGGACGTTATTCGCGACACGCCCATCCGTCTGATTCGCACCGGTGCCAACAGTGATGGATGGAGTCGAGATTTGTGCGCCGCTTGGGAACGCACGATAATCGATCCCCTTGATGGTGACCATCGAGGGATCGCCGGTTGGAGGACAGGCCCCGCTGGCTGTGCGGGCCACAGAACACGACCCGCCGATAAGCGCTACCTTGGCCATGTCGATACGGCGTAGCGTGATCCAGTTGAGGAAGTTGCCGTCCCACTCGTTGCTCACGCTATTGCATTTGGCCGAAATGGAGGCTTTCGTTCCGGCTACCGGCTCGAACCGAACGTCGGTGCTATCGTACTGGTAACACTTCAGCGTATCGAACAAGCCGCCATAGGTGTCGGTCTCATCGAACGTCGGGCAGGCGTCATAGGCGCCGGCTCCTCCGCCCGACCCGAGGAGACAGTTCGCGCGCCGGCCCATACTGCCCGAGTTGTCCAGGATGACAAGTACGTTCGG
>JAKDNQ010000262.1 GCA_030456405.1 Nitrospira sp. | reverse complement strand
TCTAAGCATGGTGTGCCCATTCGACTCACAGATGAGCGGTGGTCACACATTACGGAGGAACATTGTGAACTGGCCGGGTTACGATCCGAAGTGCTGGATGCCGTAGCTCGACCAGAGCGTATTCCGCTTGGTGGAGATGGGGAGCATCTGGCGATCCGTGAGATGGAAGAGGGCAAGCGCCTCGTGGTGATCTATCGAGAAGGAACTGACGATGGCTTTTATCATCACTGCCTTTGTGACACGAAGGGTGCGGTCGTTGGTAATGAGGAGGCAGGTATGGCCATAGCCGATTTTCAGGAATATTTGAAGTTGATCCCAGCGGTCAATCGAGCGCCGAAGCATGCGGTCTGGCTGACGTACGACGCAGAAGCCGACACATTATATGTGAACTATAAGAAACCCAGCCATGCGACGGACAGCGAAATGACCGATGACGATGTCATTGTTCGCTATGCAGGCGAAGAAGTCATCGGGTTTACAGTGTTGCATGCGAGTAAACGAGCCAAGGAATTGGCATAATCTATTTTCATTGGCAATAGCCGTATGACGACCCCAAGCAGCATCACGAACGATCCCAAGCAGTACCCCGTTCTTCGCAACCTGCAATTCTCTCCGATTAAAGAGGGTGAGGAGCAATACATGGTCCTCTGGGACCCGACCGGACTGAGCCATGACAAGCTCGTGCTGCCGCTGAACTATTTTTTCATCATTCAACATTTCGACGGGGAGCATTCGCTGGCTGAAATTGGAGCGCTCTATCTCAAACGATTCGGTGAATTTCTCGTCCCCAGCAAGATCGAGCAGCTGGTGTCAGATCTGAATGAGAAACTGTTCTTGGAAGGTCAGCGCGCTGAGGACGCTCGCCGGCTGGCGAAGGAGGCCTATCGTCAGAGCCCGCTGCGCCGCGCAGCGTTTGCCGGGCGGGGGTACGAGGCAGACGGCGCGAAACTGAAAAAACAGATCGATGGATTCTTCACGTCGAAAGAAGGCCCCGACTTCAAACCGTCGGAGCATGCGGGCAAAAAGATCAAAGGACTCGTTGCCCCGACCTACGATCTGAAACAAGCAGGACCGATCTATGCCTGGGCCTACAAAGAGTTGCAAGACGCGGAGCAGCCGGATCTGTTCGTCATCATCGGGACGGCCTCTGCCGGTTTGGACTCTGTGTTTGCCGTGACGGATAAGGATTTCGAGACGCCTCTGGGGGTTGTGCCCGCCGATCAGCCGATTTTGCGGCAGCTCAAGGCCAAACTTCCGACGTTCTTTGAAGACGACCTCTGCCACCAATCAGAGCAGGCTGTGGAGTTTCAACTCCCGTTTCTTCAGGACATTGTAGGGAGCAAGAAGCCTTTTACGATCGTGCCGATCTTGAGCGCCTACTCCGCTGCGAGCCTGGGAGACCAGACCGTTCGCCGATCGGTTGACGAGTTTTTGACCGGGCTTCGAGAAGTGCTCATGCAATCTGGTAGAGCCTACTGCGTCATCGCAGCGGGAGAGCTGGCTCATTTGGGCATGCGCTATGGCGACAAGGCGCCTCCGACGGACTTCTCCTTTCATCGCTGCATGCAGTGCGACCTGGAAATGCTAAAGCCGGTGGAAGAACGGCAGCCGGAAGAATTCGCCAGCTACATCAGGAAAGAACAGGACCAGCGCCGAATTTCCGGTTTCTCACCCATCTATTCCCTGCTGCGGTTGATCGAAGCAGAGAGCGGGCAAGTCTTACGCTATGACCGCGGGATCACCGATCAGTACAACTCTACCGTGACCTACGCATCGATGGCCTTCTATTAACGGCTGCTGAAAAAGGGAGCGGGGTAACTGGGACGATCCCCATGCTCGCGCAACGCGCGGTCGCGGACTCCCCTCGTTGGACGCGCGCAGTTGGGATCATCCCAGCCCACCCCTTCGTGAGGAGTAGTTCACTGCGGCCTTGTTGGATGACCTTGGTGGCCATTGGCATTGTAATCATCGCGGAAACAGAGACGGCGAGGGCTAAGAGGCTATCTTTCGAACGTCTTTGAGAAGGAGGAAGAGATGCAAGGGATCGCTTGGTGAGGGCAGGAAATCGAAATGCGCGTAGAACCCTTTGGCTACATCGTCTTTCGCGTGAACCACGAAGGCGCGAATTCCTGCAATGTCGGCGGCGTGAAGTGTCCGTAGCATGGCATCTTTCAACAACGCGGCGCCGATTCCTTTCCTCTGCCACTGAGAGTCTACAGCGAGTCGTGCAAGCAACATTATGGGAATCGTGTGATGCGCGAGCCCTTTGATCACTCGCTCTGGCACCTGTTCATACTCAACCGATCCGACCGCAAGGGAGTAATAGCCTATAACGGTTTGTTCAGCCAACCCAACGTAGGTTATTGATGCCCCACTATTTTGATTGAGCAACGCGTACTGTTGCAGAAAGCGATTCAGATCTTTGTTGCCGCAGTCGAACGCTTCAACAGCGTGAACCCGCTGAAGCTTCTCGATCTTTCGAGTCAACGCGTTTCTGTGGGCGTAGGGGCATCAAAGAATCCAGGCTCAGTCAACAGATGCTGCAAACGAGGAAGAGGACGAATCGGAGCATCCAATGCAGTCAGGAACTCAGTCCATTTCGCTTTGCTCAAGCTGAATGTACGACGATCTGCCAGCGTTTCATCTGCACGGGCCAGGGCGCTTTCTAGGACAAACGCGCTCACTGAACGATGAGAAGCAGAGGCGGCAGCTTCCAATGTCCGCTTGGCTGAGCGGCTCACCCGAAGATCCAGCTTTTCAGTACGAAGTGCGCGTGCTGACATAGTGCGTCCTTTCGTTGAACGAAAGATAGCTCAATTGTTTTTGCGTGTCAATACAATGTACTGACTGTTTATACACATAAAATCAAATAATTACACAGCTATTCCAGTTTTTGCCATCGTGAGAAGGACATGCAAACCTAATGAGTTTCCATGGAATCTCGTCTTCCAGGGTAACGTAAAACTGGAAATCACAGCCGGATCTCCGGCTTCTCGCCCACTCACTCATGACTGCGGTTGATCGAGGCGGAGAGTGGGCAGGTCTTACGCTAGTCCGCAGGATCACGGACCAGTATAATTCGACGGTGACTTACGCCAGCATGGCCTTCTTCTAAGCAGGACGGTGAAAACGACCGCCAGCTTCGTTCTCGCGTCGCTCAGACCCTCGACGTACCCAAAACGTACGCCTCGGCCCTTCGCTCATTGCGGCCTAGCCGGACAATCGTTTTGACCGTTCTGCCGGGAGGCTGCTGAAACAGACTCCCAGCTGCGTTCTCACCTCGAACAGGTCCTCAACGAGGACCCGGCCGCTTCACTAACTCGGCGGCGCGCACAGACGTGGTGCTCCTTATTCGTCGCACCGTGCGCCCCCAGAGGGTACACCTCCGGCCTGTTCTTCGGCTGCGGCCTTGCTGGATAGTCTGTTTGAGCAGCCTGCATTGGGCATATGTAAATGGATTATGTGCAGGGAAGCAGGTTGACAAGTCGGCAACTGGCGAGGACAATCGCAATCGAAACCAGAGCAGAAAGAACAGAACATTCATGCTGGGTGAGTCGTTCGAATCTCAAATCAGTGGCTAACATGATGACCAAGGAATATTGCAAACAGAAGTATATGGAATACAAAGATGGTCACCAAGGTATTCCATTAAGAGACGATTTCTTGAGGTTTGCCAAGATTTCAAAAGGCCAACTAGGTATTTTGTATGGCAGGGATGCATATACTAAATTGCAAAATGATTGCGGAGACCAAGCAAATAAATGGAGTCGCGAAAGAACTCCAAGAGAAAGGATAATGAGGCAATATGGCGACTTAGCATTGGAACTGAAAGAGCTGCCTAACTCCTCAGACTGGATACATCGGAGGTTGACGCCTTCAATAACGGGACTCAACAAACAGCCCCACTACATCAAATGGTCTGAGTTCCCATCGAAATTTCAGGAATGGGTCGAAGAAGAAAATATTACCGGCTATGAGAAGGTATTAGATTTCATCAACGAATCGGCTGTTAAGTCGAAGACAAAGACTGAAAGGAAAGATGTTGAGTTTGAGAGAGTTTTGCGGGATATTCGATTGTGGTCTCCAGGGCGGAGAAGAAATAGCGAAGGTGAATCATTGCTGTCCAAGATAGCCGAAACCCGATGGGCGTCCCCTTGATCTG
>JAKDNQ010000261.1 GCA_030456405.1 Nitrospira sp. | reverse complement strand
GAAAAAGTATCTCGGCCCGGCATCGTTCCTCCAGCGAGGACTCCAAGATATGGAACCGCCCGGTCTTCCAGCGGCCCAAAGAGAATATGTCGAATCACTCGATTGATCGGTTTGCCTGTCGGAAAATCCAGAATATCAATGAAATTATTCCAGCGGGGGTTCAGATACAAAGAATTTTGATCTGTCGTAAATGTAGGGGTATGTTGACTATAGTATTGATAGGTTGTTCTCACTTCAAGGTTGCCGTAGCGAAAGGCAGTAAGTCCGGCCTGGGCAGCAATGACTCTAGTCTGCGGCGCAAATGTCCGCTGATTAAACGAGACATCGAAACTAAATGGACGAAGCGGGAAAAACTCTGGAATCGAGTCTCCGGCTGCAGCGTGGGATGGAATCGCCGTTGCGAACATGACACTGGCGAATACCAACAGGGCTTGGGATGGAAATCGGCAGATATGTCACCAGCCATTCAGGGTCGAGCCTACGACAGGAGAGAGGCATACCTGAAGCACTATGTCGACCATCTGGGCGGGAATCCCGCTTGTCTAAGCTCTATACCAACTGCGTCCAGGGTCGTCGCAGCGGCCAACTCGCAACTGTTGTGATGCATTCATGAATAATGCGGAATAGGTATTCTTCTCTCGAATCGACGCAGGCTACGACGCCCCTTCACCGTTATGAAAACTTCTCTGGGAATTGTTTCGACAATGCCATGGTCAGCGTATCCGCAATGATATAGACGTGCTGTCGCATCATCGGCCAAGTTTCATCGAGCTTCGCATACTCTTTTTTCTTATACTGATTGATTTGGAGCACATGGTGAGCGCCATGCGCTGCGATTAAGCCTCGAATGGTATTTTTCGGCAGGTGCTGGGGATTGACTCCGTTGAAGAAGGCATCGATCTCGTCGGCATTGGACGCCAAATGAGCCAACGCGGTATCCTGTTGGTGAGCATTCCCCCCGATGGTGGCCTCAGAGTATGCTTTGACTGCGGCATAATGACCACTCAGCAGAGTAAAGAGCTTCTCAGACCTCGCTTCGCCATAAAACGGCGCAAATGTGTCCGCAATCTGTTTAGCGTTTACCAGAACCTGCTTATCGGCGGTATGCCGCTCCGCCGGATTGTTCGCCTGGTTGTATAGGACGACATGCTGAATCTTAAAGATGTGTCCGAGCCAGAGTTCACGAAGAGTTTTCTGCATCTCCGCCACACGAACGATATTCGTCTCTCCATGAGCTTGCGACTCATATCCTGCCAGGCTCAGAAGCGCGAGAACCAACACCGCCATAGCCGGATATACCTTGCCCATACAACCCTCCATTGCTAGAAGACTAAACGCCGCTCCCCGACCTCTTGGAAGGATCCACGTTTACTCCAGCACCTTTTCCACAGTGATCATGATACTGGACAAAGATGAACGGATCGTGAATTGATCATGAAGAATTCTTCATGATTCCGAAGTGTCTAGGCAGAGATCGCACTATGCCCTCGCACCGAACCAAACGATCTGCCATAGATATCAGAGGAGAATACATGCGGGAAGTGAATTCGAAGTTCTGAAAGGCGCCCAGGAAAGACCTAACGTGAGAGAGCCGGTAGACGCAGGGTGAAGATCGAGCCCTTGTTGACTTGACTTGTGACCGAAATGGTTCCGCTGTGAGCTTCAGCAATTTCCTTGACGATAGGGAGTCCGAGTCCGGTACCGCCGGCATCCTTCGCCCGTGCCCAATCAGTACGATAAAACCGCTCGAACAGATGAGGAAGATGTTCCTGCTCGATTCCATGACCCGTATCTTCGACAGCCACAGCCACCCCTTCTCCAACCGTCTGCAACCGGACGGTAACGGCTCCCCCGGACGGTGTGTAATGAAGGGCGTTGTCGAGTAGATTAATCAGCGCTTGCTTGAGCCACTGCGCATCGCCGAGGACTGGTGGGACCGATTGAGATTCAAACGACAAGGTGATTCGACGGTCATCGGCGAGCAAAGTCAGTTCTTCCACCAGATCTTGAATCAAGGGTTCCAAGGAAAGAGGCTGGAGCTGAACGGGAGGCTTGCCGCTCGTGAAGTTCGCGAGGGTCAACAGTGATCGCGTCAGGGCAATGAGCCGTCCGACCTGCTCAAGGTTGTTGATGAGGGCTTCGCGATACTCCTCCGTGGTTCTGGCTTTCATGAGGGCTACGTCCAGGTTACCCTGCAAGATGGTCAAGGGGGTTTTCATTTCGTGGGCGGCGATGTCGCAAAATCTCCGCTGAGTTTCACCGCTCCGTTGGAACCGGTCCATGACGGAGTTGAACGCCTGGGTGAGACGCCGGAATTCCTGGTAGGGTGAATCCAGAGTGAGTCGTTTCCCCAGGTCGGCTTCGGACATCGTTTCGGCGCCGGTGCTCAACACTTTGATCGGCGTCAGCACCTGCCTGGCCAGCCACTCACTGCCCGCCCAGGCGACGAGAAGGATAGCCCCGGATCCAAGGGTCAGTAGAAGTACAAGACCGTTAAGTGTCTCCCTATACACAAGCATTGAGGCTTCCGCATGCAGAATGTACCGTACTTGAGCTTGCATTCTGATAGGAAGGAACAGATGACGAATGGGCGTGCCGTCGGACGACTCGACGGTTTCAAACACCATGCTCCCACGACGCACTCTTTCAAACACCGTCTCGTCCGGCGTCGGATGCTGTGCGACCCCTTCCGCGCCTTTCCAGAGCACCCGGCCCTCCGGCGAAAAGACAAGAAGCGAATGGGTAGCCTCCTGTAAGCCATGGTGTTCATTCCCGCTTCGGCTCATCTCGGCAGCAAGCGTAAAATCCTCGCCGGACTTCTCGATAATGCTGGGGTTCTGCTCAATGATCTTGGCCATCGTCTCAGCCAAGGCTAATAGCCGGCCATCGACAAAGCGGTGCAATAACGCCTGGCTTCCGACGTACACGAGAATGGAAAACACCAGCAGAAGTCCTGCCATCAACATGAGCGCAGACTGGCGGATCGAACTTCGAAGAGACTTCATGCGATCGGCTCCGCATCCTCGATCATGTACCCCGCCCCGCGTACAGTCGCGATCAGCGGGGGTGAAAAATCTCGGTCGATCTTGGCGCGCAGAGCCCGAATATGGGCGTCCACGATGTTGGTCATAGGGTCATAACTGATGTCCCACACGTGTTCGATGATCGCCGTTCGTGTCAATACCCGATTCTTGTTTCGTAGCAGGAATTCGAGCAAAGCATATTCTTTGTTCGTGAGTGAAATTTCCTGCTCTGCCCGCCACACGCGGTGAGAAGCCGGATCCAATTCTAGATCGGCTGCTTTGAGACGAATCAATTGTTGTGGTCCTCCACGGCGAAGTAGGGCTCGGACTCTGGCCAGGAGCTCGGCGAATGCGAAAGGCTTCGGCAAAAACTGGTCGGCCCCAGTATCGAAACCGGACACCTTGGTTTCCAGAGTATTGCGGGCTGTCAACAGCAACACCGGAGTCATATCTCCCTTGGCCCGGATACGCCGGCAAAGCGTAAGGCCATCGAGCTTGGGTAACATGATGTCGAGGATCAAGAGATCGTATGGATTCCCCAATGCTAACTCCAGGCCTTCTTCCCCATCGGCGGAAAAGTCCACCGCATACTGTTCTTCCTTTAGCCCTTTGCGAATGAATTGGGCGAGGTTGAGATCGTCTTCAACCAGCAATATTCTCATGGCGCCTCTATTCTTCTGAGTGACTTCAATACCATTGATCCGGCATCGACTTGGACCCTATCTCTTCATCAACACCATTATGACAGCTCTTGGCTCACCGGTCACGCCACAGCAAGTCAATCGAGATGCAGTCGAATTCACAGAAGCAATTTCACGAAGATCTGCCAGTAGCCCAGGCGAGGGCCTTTTCAGGCCGCGCGTTGCGCGAGCACAGAAGATTATCCGGCTCCATTTCCTCCACCTCATTTCAGGGGAGCGGCCAGGCTGCCCTTTACTGCGCGCAATATTCTCACCCGCCCAACCCTGAGCGCGCCTAGACGCGCTCTTGTCCCAAGCGAGTACATTCTTATCGTGCGCGTTCTCTCCCAGTTCTCTTGTTGCCTTTCAGGGAGGGTGGCCTGCTTGATCTCCCACTGTGCGCGTCCAACGAGGGGAGTTCGCGACCGCGCGTTGCGCGAGCACAGAGACTCCCTCAATG
>JAKDNQ010000260.1 GCA_030456405.1 Nitrospira sp. | reverse complement strand
CATGGGTGGACGCCACCGTTCGAATCCGTTCAATCGTCGCGAGGGGATAAATTGTTCCACCGCCGCTGTTATGGGTGTTCTCCAGACAGATCAGCGCCGTTTGAATTGTGTGCGGTTCTTTAGGGCGGATGGCCGCCCCAACCTGTTCGGATGAAATGAGACCGCGATTCCCCGCAACCCAGTGAAGTTGCACCCCTGCCAGCGCTCCGGCCGCGCCCTGTTCATATCGGACGATATGCGCCGTACTTTCGACAATGACTTCTTGACCTGGTTGCGTATGGAGACGAATGGCAAGTTGATTACCCATCGTGCCGGACGGCACGAACAGCGCGGCCTTTTTCCCAAACATTGCGGCCGCCATCTCTTGAAGGCGATTGACGGTGGGATCCTCACCGTAGACATCGTCTCCCACGTCTGCACGTGCCATCGCGCGGCGCATGGCGTCAGTGGGTTTCGTGACCGTATCGCTGCGCAGGTCGATCATCAAGCGTTCGTGAGCGTACCACAAGATTGTGAGTAGGGGGCATTCTAGCAAATTTTCTCCTTGCGCGGGAGAATTGCTCGCGGCCGCAGTAGGACCTGGAAGGATGTCATTCTTCGGAGAAAAACAAACAAGTTTGGAACGCCATCCCATCCCTTGCTTTACGTGAAAAAAACCCGCGTGCTATAGTCCAAAGCCGATTGTCTTGTGTGATGACTACGTAGGCTCATGTTTACGAGGTGTAAAATGCATGAAGTTCCAGTGAAGATTTATCTAGATAAGACGTTGAAAGAATGTAGAAGTACCGCTAAGTCACTCGCGCTTCTATCTGGGCCGATCAAAGAGAAAACGTTACGTGCGATGGCCGATCGTTTAGCGGCCGACGAAGAGAAGATTCTGGCGGCGAACGAGAGAGATGTGGATGCGGCCGGGAAATCATTCGAGGCTGACGTCATAAAGGATCGGATGAAGGCCGCTGTGGCTCGCTTGCGTATGACGCCGAGCGATATTAAAGAGATGGTGGATCGTCTTCGCCTGATCGCAGATTTGCCGGATCCAGTTGGCGCAGTCAACTCGCGAGGTGAACGTCCCGACGGATTGCAAGTGAGTCGTGTCCGCGTTCCGATCGGGGTGATCGGTGTGGTATCGGAGCTGAGTCCGCTCATTACAGTGGAGTCGATCGCACTGTGCTTTAAGTCGGGTAACCTGTGTGTTTTTCGTGGCGCTCCGGAGTGGGGTATGACGCAGAGGGCTATTGCAACAGGGCTACGCGAAGCCGCGGAGCACAGTGGGGCGCCGGTAGGCGCATGGATCATCATCGAGCGTCCTGAAAAAGAGGTGGCCGTCGAGCTGATTCGATCGGGAAAATGTCTTGATGCGATTATCCCGCGCGGCGGGGCCGGCCTCAGAAGATCCGTTGTGGAACAGGCAAAAATGCCGGTGCTCTGCTACGACGGGGGGCTCACACAGATGTACGTAGATGCCGATACGGATATGCCGATGGCTCAGAATGTGGCGATCAATTCCAAGGTACAGAAGGCCGTGGCATCCAACTCGCTCGATACGCTGCTTGTGCAACAGGTGATTGGGCGGCAATTTTTACCGCCGCTGGTGAACCGTATGCTCGAAGAATTTAAGGTCGAGGTTCGGGCCTGTCCGAAGACCATGGCCCTCATGGGACAAATGGCGATGACCGGACATGCTTCAATCAGTCCAGCGAAGGAGGAGGACTGGGATACCCAATTTCAGTCGCCTGTGTTGGCCGTCAAAATGGTTGCGGATCTCGATGAGGCGTTGGCGCACATTGTCGCGCATGGCCCCTGTCTCACCGCCGTCATCGCGACCACAAGTTATGAATCGGCTCTGCGGTTTACGCGGGAAGTGGATGCCAGCGCAGTGTTCGTCAATGCGTCGTCTCGGCTCAATGCCGGTGACAGCTACGGGATGGGGGCCGACATCGGACTCAGTGGCTCACGGCTGCATGCCAAGGGCCCGATCGGCCTTGAGCAATTAACCTGTGAAAAATATGTCGCCTTTGGCTCAGGCCAACTACGCTATCCGCATCCAGTTCCAGAGGCGTATTTTGACGCAATCATGCTAAAAAGACCGTGAAACGTATCTCGTGAATGGTGAAGCGTGCCTCGTGAATCGAACGACGAGATACGAACGACGCTTTACGCGCTAGAAGCCCACTTGGCCTGGTGGGGCCTTAAGCGGTTCACATCCGACGCAGACTATTTCGCTTGGCAGCGGAAACACCTTTCTCCTGCAGATCTGACTCAACTTCACACACAGATCGAACAAAAGCGGGGAGGCGAGCATGGCGATGAAGTCGCCTTCTACGATCTGACTGCCCGGCCGCAGATTCTTCCAGTCCTCTACAGTCAGCGCTACGAGTATTATATTGAGATTGGTCGACGCGTGGCGGCACGCCTTGGAGATGCGGACCACATCCTCGATTTTGGCTGCGGTGTCGGAATTCTGACAACGTTCTATGCGGTACAATTTCCTGAAAAACAGTTTGTCGGCGTCGATCGTTCACCGGCATCGATTGCAATCGCGCGGGAGAAAGCGAAAGGGCTTGGCCTGGACAATCTCCGGTTCGAGTGTGTCGACGTTGAGTTGCAAGCGATTGCCGGGCCGTATGATCTGATTGTCGCCACCCATTCACTGGTACAAGCCGAGCACGATCCGGGAATTCCAAGTCTCAATTGGCAGACGTTCGAACGTGCCCATGATGCGAAGCAGCAGGCCGCATTCGAGCAACGAACGGGGCTTGACGTTCGACTTGATCGGCTCAGCACATTGTTAACCCACAAGGGCCGCATGATCGTTTTTGAGAAAACCCGTCAGTTGGCAAGACAAGTCCCATTGCAGCGGGCCTTGGCCGCACGAGGTCTGGGGTTGGTCGTGCAACCGGAATTGGTTCGGTATCGGCTGGTCGAAGAAGTGGCCGACGATGGCCCCTTCTATCTGTTGGAGAAGGGAACCTCGAGTCTGCTTCACTGGGATGAATCGCCGGAGCGGGACGAAGGCCGTTCGTTCGATCGAACTCAGCTCACGATCGGTTCAATCGATCCGGACGCACCGCTCTATGAAAACCATGGGCCTTCCGCACAGCGCGTCTGGGAACAGCTTCATGATAAGCATCTGCTCAAAGAGACGACGCGTCAGGAGCAGGATGGTCGCCAGTTGCATGTCGAACTGGGAAAGGCTGAGGAAGGAGTCTATCTGTATTGCGCCAACACCTTTGATCGACGCCAGTTGGTGCTTGTCGAGCCAGCCCGCAGGGTCATGTTGGAATCCTACTATCAGGAGATTGTGAGCAGCGCGCCCTAGCAGGTTGAAAACGCTGCCGGCACCTGGCTGTTCATTCGAATACCACTAGTTTAATCCCAAGTTTACTTTTTTCTTCCATTGGTGCACACTCTTATCGACACATTTTTTCCTGTTCTACTGAGACCCGACCGCACTATGGATACCAGTCCTCTCCCTCTCCCTCTCCCTCTCCCTTCCGTGCTCATTGTGGACGACGAGCCGGACATCTGTATGGCCCTGAGCGATTTCCTGAAGCATGATGGGTATGCGGTTCGCGCGGTACAGGCGGGACGTGATGCCTTGCGCGAGGTCGAGAGGGGACAGGTCGAGGTCGTGATTTTAGATCTTGGATTGCCGGATCTGAACGGCTTGGATGTCCTTCGAGGAGTCAAGGAATTGTCCCCCCTGCTCCCGGTCATTGTGCTCACCGCATCCACACATGAGAGTCATACGGTGGAGGCCCTCCACTGCGGCGCCTTCACCTATGTGAGCAAACCGTACAACTCGTATGAACTCAGATTCGCTCTCCGTCAAATCGCTGATGCGCAGCGATTGGTATCCAAGGTGGCGCGCGTCGAGGGTAATCTGAGCGCCAGTGAAGAACGGTTCCGAACCGTGGTCGGGACCACGCCGGATGCGGTGGTGCTGGCCGATCGCACGGGATCCATTCTCTTCTGGAATCCGGCTGCCGCGCAACTTTTTGGCTATACCGAGGAGGAAGTCATCGGCCAGCCGCTTACGTTGCTGATGCCACATCGATATAGAGAAGCGCATCAAGCAGGAATGACGAGGCTCGCGACAACCGGCGAGACCCGCCTCATGGGGAGGACGGTTGAACTCCATGGCTTGAGAAAGGACGGCGCCGAATTCCCG
>JAKDNQ010000259.1 GCA_030456405.1 Nitrospira sp. | reverse complement strand
ATACGATCTTCCAGTTCGAGTCCTGTCTTTGTCAGGGAAGCAATGTCTCGTAGCACCGTGGCTTTGACACGATCATTGTCGACCTGACCGCTGAGAACGATCGAACGTCCATCGATGATGATGGAACCACGTTCCTGCATGTGCCCTAAGATGGGGAGGACTTTGGGCACATCATCGGCCCAGGATGCAGGCCCTACTCCCGGATCGACGACGAGCTCATTGACGACACGATGTGGTGTTTTTCCGTACAGCTCTTGGGCGCGCCGAAGAATGTCAGTCTTGCTGGTTTCACTGGGGAGCGAGCCGCGGAGAGTCAGCGTCCCATGCTCTAATCGTGCTTGAAAGGAAGCGGGAGTGAGGGCGCTCGATGCTGTCGATGGTGGAAGATGGCGAGGGATGCAGATCGCGGCAAGGAACGTAAGTGCGACAGCGCCTGCGCCTAGAATTACTCTGCGCATTATGAATCAACTCTCGGACGGACGGTGGCCGATTTATAGCTAACCCTATCATACTGCGTGAGCTCATTCCAGACAGGATTTTTAGCCATTATTGAATTGTCCAAGTCCGGTTTCCGATGCGATATCGCCACGGATGATGAATAGCACAGGTGGACTATCTGAGGCGATACAAGGTGATCGATTGGTGAAGATAGCGAGGTTCAAATCCACTTGTAAGGGGGGGATTCATTTGTTATTCTCCTTCGCCGTCTCCTAACTCACGTAACCTCTATCGTGTCTATTCCAAGGAGTCTTCTATGGCCGGCATCAAACGGGCATTGATCAGCGTGTCGGAGAAAATCGGCCTCGTGGACATGGCCAAAGGGCTTGAGGCTCTGGGCGCCGAGATTCTTTCGACCGGAGGAACAGCGAAAGTCTTGCGGGAGGCCGGTGTGACGGTCACCGATGTCGCGGCCTATACAGGCTCACCGGAAATTCTCGATGGTCGGGTCAAGACATTGCACCCTAAAATTCATGGCGGTTTGCTGGGACGCCGTTCGGTGCCGGCCCATGTCGAGCAGATGGCGCAGCAGGGGATTGGGCCTATCGACGTCGTCGTCGTGAATCTCTATCCGTTCGAGGCGACGATTGCAAAGCCCGATTGTCCATTTGAAGAGGCCATTGAAAATATCGATATCGGCGGACCCTCCATGCTGCGTTCTGCCGCCAAAAATCATGACGATGTCTTGGTGGTCGTCGATCCCGGCGATTATTCGCGCGTGCTCGCTGCGGCGACGGGAGGCACGGTGTCGCGGGAATTACGCCGCGAGTTGGCCATGAAGGTCTTTCAACACACGGCGCGCTATGACAGTCTGATCGCCGGGTATCTCGAACAGCAGTTAGAAGGCGCCGAGGTCAAGTTCCCAAAAATATTATCCTTGCAGTTCGAACGGGCAGAGATGCTTCGCTATGGAGAGAATCCACATCAGCAAGGGGCCTTCTATCGAGAGCTGCATTCGACCGAGCCGTCGGTATCGCGTGGAAAGATTCTGCACGGCAAGGCCATGTCGTACAACAATTTCCTCGATGCCAATTCAGCGCTTGAGCTGGCGAAAGAGTATGACGAAATCGCTGTCGCCATTATCAAACACAATAATCCCTGCGGAGTGGCCTTAGGAGGGACACCTGTCGAGGCCTATGTGAAGGCCCGTGAGACCGATCCTGTTTCGGCTTTCGGCGGCGTGATTGCGTTTAATCGTCCCGTCGATTTGGCCGCGGCCAAGGAAATTACCTCGACCTTCGTCGAAGTCGTGATTGCGCCGGGTTTTGCGGACGATGCTCTGGCCGAGTTGAAGCGAAAGAAAGACATACGGTTGCTCGACGTTGGGCCACTCACGCATGTGAAGCAAGAGGGCTTCGATCTCAAGAAATTGGTCGGGGGTTTGATCGTGCAAGATCGAGATCTCGGAGCCTTGACCGATCTCAAGGCGCTCACGGTGCCGACTGTGCGCAAACCGACGGATGAGGAATACGCGGCTTGCAGTTTTGCGTGGAAGGTCTGTAAACATGTGAAGTCGAACGCCATTGTCTATGCGAGGCCGGGGCAGACCGTGGGAATCGGCGCCGGCCAGATGAGCCGAGTCGATTCGGTGAAACTTGCGGCCATGAAAGCACAGATGCCGATCAAGGGGTGCGTGATGGCGTCGGATGCATTCTTTCCGTTCCGGGATGGATTGGATGCCGCCGTGCAGGCAGGGATCACCGCGGTCATTCAGCCGGGCGGTTCGATTCGCGATGCCGAAATCATCAGAGCTGCAGATGAGCAGGGGGTGGCGATGATTCTCACAGGCATGCGCCACTTCCGCCACTGAGCGGCTGCTGAAAATGGCCTCTCGCGTCGTTCTCGGTCGCCCAGCCACGCTCAACGTACCGAAGCGTACGCCTCGGTGGCTGGCCTTCCTGTGGCCTTGCGAGAAACCATTTTGAGCAGCCGCTGTTTCTTCATGCAGTTCACGTACACATGAAAATTCTCGTCATTGGCAGTGGGGGACGCGAGCACGCAATCGTGTGGAAGCTTGCGCAGAGTCCCCGTAAGCCGACGCTCTATTGCGCTCCTGGCAATGCAGGGATCGAATCGCTTGCGACCTGTGTTCCGATCAAGGCCGAGGATCTTGCCGGACTCAAAGCATTTGTGCAGTCGGAGAAGATCGATCTGACCGTCGTCGGGCCGGAAGCCCCATTGGCGTTGGGTATTGTCGACGAGTTTCGCGCATCGAAGCTCAAAATCTTTGGACCGACAAAGGCTGCGGCGCACATCGAAGCCAGCAAAGTATTCTCCAAAGAGATCATGAGCCGGGCAAAGATTCTTACGGCGAGAGCGCAAAGTTTTGATCAAGTCGGCCCAGCCTTGGCCTATCTCGATCAGCATGAACTTCCCGTCGTCGTGAAGGCCGACGGATTGGCGCAGGGAAAGGGCGTGGTGGTTGCGTCGACGCGTGAAGAGGCGAAACAGGCGGTCCGTGATGCGATGGAGCATGCGGTATTCGGTCAGGCCGGTCAGCGCGTCTTAATCGAGCAGTTCCTTGACGGCGAGGAACTGACGATCATGGCATTCACGGATGGTCTGACTGTGGCGCCGATGCTACCGGCACAAGATCATAAACGCGTGGGAGACGGCGATACAGGACCCAATACCGGGGGCATGGGCGCCTATTGCCCTGCCCCGCTTGGTACCAGAGCGCTGTGTGAGCAGGTCACCAGGCAGGTTCTCTATCCTGCCGTTGAGGCCCTGTCTCGCATCGGCTGTCCGTTTCAAGGTGTGTTATATGCGGGACTCATGATTGTGAAAGGGACACCCCATGTCTTGGAGTTCAATGCGAGAATGGGAGACCCTGAAACGCAGGTTGTGCTCCCGTTGTTGAAGACCGATTTGTTGGAAGTGCTGGAGGCTGTTGTCGAGCATCGCCTTGATCAACTAGCCGTGGACTGGCATGATGATACGGTGGTGTGTGTCGTCATGACGTCAGAAGGCTATCCTGGAGCCTATCAGACCGGCCGCGCCATTCATGGATTACGATACACAACCGATCCAGCACGCATGGTGTTTCATGCGGGTACGGCACGAACTGGTACTGAGGTCGTCACAGCCGGAGGCCGAGTGCTGGGAGCGATAGGACGTGGGACAACACTGGAATGTGCGCAAGCCGAGGCCTATCGTGTGACGAAGTCGATTGCATTTGAGGGTGCTCACTATAGGACAGATATCGCGTGCCGCGCGTTCTCCCACCGTACACCACGCTGAAGGGGACTGATGATTCCTGCCATGGCAACGATCGAGCGCTATAAGGCCTCTACCGTTTCAGCGCTTGCTGAGAAGATGCGCCTGGTGCTCATAGAGAATGGACTGATCGCCTTGCCGACGGAAAGTTTCTACGGACTTGCTGTCGCTCCGTTCAACGAGCAGGCGCTCGCACGATTGTGGCAGGTCAAAGGCCGGTCGAAGGAAAAGCCGATTCTTGTGCTGATTGGAGAGGAGTCTCAACTGGGGCCGCTCGTTCAGAGCATTCCACCTGCCGCCAGCGTCCTGATGAATGCCTTCTGGCCGGGGCCTCTTACCATAGTCTTTCCGGCAGCGGCTGGACTTTCTGACGCGGTGACTGCGGGGACTCGCTCTGTTGGCATTCGTCTCAGTGCGTGGCGGCCGCTGCGAGAGCTCTTGCGTCGAATCGGGCCTGT
>JAKDNQ010000258.1 GCA_030456405.1 Nitrospira sp. | reverse complement strand
CGGCCGCCGATTCGAATGCGAGAAACACACGCTGAACGAACGGCCCCACCGCTTTATTTGCCATGCCGGGATGTGCATTCGGCTCCAGAATCACTCGCGTCACCCCGGCCAACGCTGCAGCCAACAGCATCATGGGACTCGTATAGCCGCCGACTCCGATCACCAGACCTGCCTGTCTTGTGCGCAGGATTCGCAGACACTGCCTGAGACTAACCGGCAGCGCGCACAACCCTGTCACTGCCCCGAACAGGCCCTTCCCCATCACTGGTCTGGCACTGATCAAGGCCAGGTCGAACCCCTCATGAGCAAGCACCTTCGATTCAAGTCCCCGCGCCGTCCCCACAAAAAGAACCTTGGTCTTGGGATCGCCCCGCAGAAACTCTCTCGCCAATGCGACAGCCGGATAGAGATGGCCACCCGTTCCTCCTGCTGCAATCACGATCGTCATGCGTGATCCGACCCTCCACGTGACCCACCGGTATGCCGGTCTCGGGAAATACTGAGCAAGATCCCCACCCCGACCAAACTGACCACCAACGACGACCCTCCGTAGCTTACAAACGGTAAGGTGAGTCCTTTCGTCGGCAACAGTCCTGTCACTACTGCCGCATTCACCAACGCCTGCACGCCGACTAACAAGGTAATGCCCATGCCTAGATAGCGGCCAAACGGCTCTCGCGCACGTGTGGCGATTTGAACCCCTCGCCACACAAAAAATGCGAATAACAGGACGACCGTCGCGGTGCCGATAAGCCCCAGTTCTTCGCCGATCAGCGCTAAGACAAAATCTGTATGGGCTTCCGGGAGGAAATAGAGCTTCTGTTTGCCTTCGCCCAACCCCACTCCAAACGGACCACCGCTGCCGAAGGCCAAGAAGGACTGTGTGATTTGGAACCCGGCATCCGACGGATCCTTCCATGGAGCAAGAAACGTCATGAGCCGCTGGCGCCGATAACTGGAGCCAAGAACCAGCGCCAATACGATTGGAATCGCACAGAGACCTAACCCCAAAAGATGAGTCAGACGTGCCCCGCCGAGAAAACACATTCCGATTGTGACTAATCCAAGCACCACAACCGTTCCAAGATCCGGTTCGAGCAACACCAATCCGCTCAGCAGCCCAATCACGATCAGGACCGGAAGCAGACCATTGCGAAACGATGTGATTCTGTCTGACTTTTTGCTCAGATACGCTGCCAGATACATCACCGCGACAAGCTTGACCATTTCCGCCGGCTGCATGGAGATAGGTCCCAACGGCAACCAGCGCCTCGCTCCCTTGGCCGACAGGCCGAAAGACGGCACCAGCACCAGGACGAGCAGCAACAGGACGCAGGCCAATATTGGAATGGAGAGTTTCTTCCAAAACGTGTAATCGATATGCGATGCGAGATGCATCAACAGAACGCCGAAGGCAAGCCAGGCGACTTGCCGCTTCAGATAAAATCCTGGATCCTGAAACCGGTTGCCCGCCACAATGGCGCTCGCGCTGAACACCATCACGAGTCCTATCAGCGCCAGAATCATTGTGATTGCCAAGAGCGTGTGGTCCGCCGCTACCCGTTGCTTGCCCGACCGTTGGCTGGTGGCCTGGGACCATGGCAGCGCCAGAGTCCCCGCTGATCGATGCGCCATAGCTCAGAATCGCCCCTCCCTTGCCTTGCACGTCACGCCGGTAAGGCATGAATCAATGCCTTGTATTGACGACCACGGTCCTGATAATCCGCAAACATATCGAAGCTGGCACAGGCAGGGGACAACAACACGACGTCACCCGGCGATGCCCCTTGCGCCGCAAGATCCACGGCTTCTCGTAGAGTGGCGGCTTCGGTCATCGTGGCGATACTCTCCCATGCCTGTCGCAATAGCGGCGCCGCTTCTCCGATCAGAATCACGCGCGTGACCCGTCGGCTAACTGCCTGGGCAAGCCGAGAAAAATCTCCTCCCTTATCCCGCCCACCGGCTATGAGCCAAATCGGTTGATCAATACTCTCCAGTGCTTTGAGCGTGGCATCGACATTCGTGCCCTTCGAATCGTTCACAAATCGGACCCCTCGACGCTCGCGGACGATTTCAAGCGCATGTTCGAGTCCGGGAAACGTCGCAAGCACACGACGAATCGCATCGAGCGAACAGCCACACAGCAAGGCGTAGGTCGCAGCTGCCATAACGTTTTCCACGTTGTGGTTGCCGATGATACGGATCTCGCTTCGATGACAAATCTCCTGCCGCACCCCGGCCACCGTCGTCACGATTCGGTCACCGTCGAGATAGGTCCCCCCATGCATCTCGGCGCCGATGGTTGCCCTGCTTGTAAACCCCAACCTTGTCGCATGAACTCGATGCCGCAAGGCGGCCACACGCTCGTCATCAAGATTAAATAACGCAAAATCCGACCCGATCTGGTTCTCGAAGATCCGTTGTTTCGCCGCGACATATTCGTCCAGCGACTCATAGCGGTCCTGATGATCGACTGTCACGTTGAGCAACCCGGCGATCCAGGGATGGAACCGATCGATCGTTTCCAGTTGGAAACTGGAGACCTCAACGACAAGGTAGTCGAACGGACTCTGCTTCCCTGTCTGACTGGCGCGAAGGTCTTCCACCGCCGCTTCGCTCAAGGCAGTGCCTAAATTCCCGCCGACGAACGCCCGCTTGCCGCTCTCCGCGAAAAACTTGCCGATTAGAGTCACTGTCGTACTCTTGCCGTTAGTGCCTGTGACGGCAAGGATGGGGCTTCGGGAAAACTGTGCGGCCAGCTCCAATTCGCTGATCACTTTCACACCACGCCGACGCGCCGCTTCAAGCGAGGCTAACCGATACGGCACTCCTGGGCTGATCACCACCAGATCCGCCTCGTCGAGCGACGATTCATACTGGGCCCCCACGGTCACGCCGACGTGATCGTGGTCGATGCCGTCGAGGGCAGATTTCAGTTCCGCCGATTCTTTCCGGTCAGCAACTGTGACTTGTGCACCAGCCGCCTGTAGCAACCGGCAAGCCGCTATCCCGCTTCTAGCAAGGCCTATGACCGTGACACGTGCTCCCGCGAGTTCCACAACTGCCTCTCCCATCATGCCATCACCGAAGCTTCAACGTACTCAGACTCAATAAGGCCAATAGGATAGCGATAATCCACAAGCGCACCACGACCTTGGGCTCCTCCCATCCCTTCATCTCAAAGTGATGATGGATGGGAGCCATAAGAAAAATGCGTTTCCCGCGTGACTTAAACGAGAGGACCTGAAAAATGACCGAGACGGCTTCAATCACAAACACACCACCGACCATCAGGAGCAGCAACTCATGCTTACTGATCACCGCAACCGTACCCAACGCCGCTCCCAGTGGAAGCGATCCCACATCCCCCATGAACACGGAAGCTGGATAGGTGTTGAACCATAGGAATCCCAAACTCGCTCCTAGAATAGCGGCGGTGAACACCGCAAGCTCCCCTGCCCCTTCGATGTGCGGAATGAGCAGATAGTCCGACATGAGTCGATGGCCGGTGACATAGGCCACGATCGTATAGGCCATCGCCGCGATCATGACAGGTCCGATCGCGAGGCCATCGAGACCATCGGTCAGATTGACGGCGTTGGAGCTCCCGACAATCACAATCACAGCAAAGGCGACATAAAACCAGCCGAGATCCGGAACGATGTTCTTAAAGAATGGAATACTAAGCTTGGTCGTATAGCCGGGCAGAAAATAGAGGACCAGCGCGATTGCCAAGGCCACCGTCACTTGCGCCGTGAATTTCTGTCCCGCCGATAACCCCTTCGATTGGGCCTTGATGAACTTGAGATAGTCGTCGACAAATCCAATTGCGCCGAACCCCAGCATGGCAAGAAGCACAAGCCAGACATAGGGCCTCGCAATATCGGCCCAGAGGAGCGTCGAGAGGACGACCGCGAAAAGGATGAGCATCCCGCCCATAGTAGGCGTGCCGCTCTTCGCCAGGTGACTTTTGGGGCCGTCACCGCGAATCTGCTGGCCCAGCTTGATCTCTTGCAATTTCTTGATTACCCAGGGAGCCAGCACAAAGGCGATCAGGAATGCCGTCACAGCCCCGTAAATGATCCGAAAGCTGAGATACCGAAAGACATTCAGAAACGAATATTCTGTATGAAACGGATACAGCCAGTTGTAGAGCATGCGGTCTTTACCTTA
>JAKDNQ010000257.1 GCA_030456405.1 Nitrospira sp. | reverse complement strand
ATCCCGGACGCTCAAGGGCGGTATCGTACGCTCCGACATTGAGGGTTAATCCGAAACCTAAGAGAAACCATATCTCTAAAACGAGGAAAGTCTTTCTCAACATGCTCATCCTCACAGAGTAGGGACAAGCTCAATGTGGGAGTGAAGATAACTCAGGTATAGCCTAGGCGAACAACCGGATGGAATGCAACTGGGTAAAATCCACGTTCAGGAACAGATTTGCAACTTCCGACTACAAGGCCTCAGCTTTGGCGTAGAGACAAGTCGGCGCTTCTGGAAAATATAGAAAGAGTGCCGGACAGAGCCAGCCCTCCCCGTTGTCGGCCCACCGATACCACACCCCCTCGTATTCTTCCCGGACCTTCTCCAGCTTGACTTGATAGCCGGGGAACGGGTCTGAAGCAAACAAGAGCCGAAACCCTTTTTCAGCATTGGGTATATTTGCGACGATACTGTCAATCATCTCGGGAATGCCGGAGACGAACGGCTCTTGAGAGAGTCCCACTCGTGGATCGTCAAAGACCCAGGTTGAAGCGTGCCGGTACGGCACGATAACATGAATGGCATTAGCCACAGAGACACCGCCGCGTTCGTTTTGCCATGAATCTTATTAGTCGTGATAGCACGCCATCAGCGCCATGTCTGTGAGGGTGTGCGCCTGGATCGAACGAAACGATCAACAAAGACTCCCGGCCTCTTTTCTTTTCCTTGATAATCTCATGCGGAAATCTTTACTCCAACGCGCCTCAGCCTTGCAGCCAAGTTTTGCACGGTAATTTTCTTACACGACCAAAACGTAATCACTCTCCATCCCATTTTTCTCAAAAGGCGACGCTGCTTTCGATCCCTGCTAATGTTTTTGGACACCTTGCACGCCCAAAATGCCCGATTCGATGTCGGCAGAACAGCTCTCTTGCATTTCTGGTGACCGTGCCAGAAACATCCATTCGTGAAGATAATGACTTTTTGACGATACAGCACAAAATCAGGTGAACCAGGCAAATGCTTCTGATGACATCTCGGTTTGATACCTAATTCGCGCAAGAGTCTTGAGAGACTCCGCTCAATAGAGGTGCCGAAACCCCTTATACTAGCCATGATTTGTGAACGTTTCTTGCGATCGAATACGTCGGCCATCTGAAGATGATGTGAAACGAGAAGATTAACGAACAGACGTTTCTAAGAAGTGATCGAGTACTGCCTTTGCAACGTTTTTGGCAAGAAGCGGCGGGACTGCATTACCAATTTGCCTGGCGACCTCGATCTTCGTTCCGACGAAATGGAAATTGTCAGGGAATGATTGTAGACGAGCGGCCTCTCTATGAGTAATAGGTCGATGCTGGCGAGGATGTAGATAGCGCCCCTTCTCGGGCTTAAAGAATTCGGTTCTTATCGTAAATGCCGGGCGGTCCCACCATAATCTTCCAAAAAGGTCCGTGCCGCCCGACTTCTTCCTGACCCAACAATCCGGAGTAAGATCAGGTCGGCTTTTCTGAAGGTCAAACCTATTCCCGCCTTCCGGAATACATTTATAGCGTTGTACGCTCTCCTTTGTTGGGGAACGACCAAAATGTAAATCCAGTGGTGGCGGGACTAACCCTAGCCTAATATCAATCCCTTCCGCTCCTGGAAGATCCCCGATCACCCGTCCCACCGTTTCCCAATCCAACAACAATACGCCTATATATTTTCGTGCTTACTGCGAATAAAATGGCATCGTGAAGGATTCAACATTGCCCTCAAAACGTGACGCATGGAGTCACGACGAATTGTTATTGGCCTTCAATCTCTATTGCAAAATTCCTTTCTCAAAAACTACTTCGACTAACCCTGCCATAATTGAACTCGCGAGGCTAATTGGTCGATCGGCCAGTGCTGTCGCCATGAAATTGGGCAACTTTGGATCATTTGATCCATCTCTACGCGCCCGTGGTATTTCCGGACTGACAAGAGCAAGCAAAGCAGACAGGGCACTTTGGGAAGAGTTCAATGGTGACTGGGAGAGGCTTGCTACCGAAAGCGAGTTGGCAATGGACAGACTTGGATTACCGCCTGACGCAGTAGTGAGTCAGCACCACGAAAATCTTAAACCAATATTACCCTATATAGCCAAACAGCCATCAGGTCCTAGTGAGACCGTCCGGCAAGCAAAGGTGCGGCTACACCAAAGATTCTTTCGGCAAACAGTTCTTTCCGCGTATGGTTTCAAATGTTGCATCTGCGACATCTCAATACCACAGTTCCTTACTGCTGGCCATATCATTCCTTGGGCAACTCGGAGTGATCTTAGAGCCAACCCACATAATGGCCTCTGTCTGTGTTCGCTACATCACGATGCTTTTGACACTGGCTTTTTAACAGTAGATCCCAAATATCATGTTCGTATTTCAAAGAGGATGGATCGATTCCTGCCAAATACTTTGCTAGAAGTGGCGTTCTATCGTTTCACCGACCAAGCAATGACGTTGCCAGAAAAGTTTCAACCCG
This sequence comes from Nitrospira sp., assembly GCA_030456405.1. The sequence continues at coordinate 1,687 of JAKDNQ010000257.1, read as the reverse complement.
ATCCCACATTCCTTTTATTTCATAGCAAGAAATTGTTTTCAGATTAGTGGTCCGACGTGATCTTGCTGACGGCAGACCATTTAGGAAAAGAGAGGGTACATGATATGAAGAAGCCTAGGATGTCGCATTTTGAATCTATCGAGGACGCTGTCAACTATGGAGTATCCGAATTGCTCAATACCTTGCAAGATGATTATCACCGAATGACCTACGATAAATATGAACGGTATCACTACAGGCCGAGCGACCGCCAAGAAATGCGCCGCCGCATTAGCGATTTCAGGAAGTGTGAATTTATGATGCGGAATGCGCCTCTCGTGGATGAGATGCACTCCATCTTACTGGAAATGGATAGGTGGCTACAGGCAAAAAGAAAGAGACAAACAGCTACCGAACTACTCGCGAATTTACATCCAAAGATCACCAAGGTCGTAAAGGCCGCCAAATGGCATCCACGCGTTGCAGCTCCAGTTGTGACAAGCTGAGCTGGGTGGCCTCTCGAAGAGTAATCAACCCGCCGATAGATACTCACCCTTACTCCTACACACAGGTGGAATGGGGAAATTATGAATTTGTACAGATCTCTCACTGCGCACGTCGAACGATATATATGATCCCTCCAAGCTCGGTTGCTTTTCTCTCGATGGAATGGCACCTGTGTTGGTCCCACTGCGGCCGTCGAGCGAGCATATTCTGATCGTGCGCGCTCCGGGAGCAAGGGATCAGCGCGGGTGTCATTCCGTCTCCTTCTGATCGTGCGGCCTCAGCGAGCAAGAAGGGATCGTCTGGCTGTTCCCCTCCCACCCTTCCAAGCTTGCTCGTCACACTCATCTAAAGGGTGGCCTGGTTGATCCTCGAATGCGCGCGTCGGACGAGCACATTCTGATCGTGCGCGTTCCGCGAGCAGGAGGACCACCAGGCTACCCTTCTTTTTTCAAGCTCGCTCGTTCACTCTTCAGGGATGGGGGCTGATTGATCTTCTACTGCGCGCGACTTTCTCACCCGCCCACCCACTGGCACGCCGAGACGTGCCATTAGCCCGGGCGAGGGGAGTCTGCGACCGCGCGTTGCGCGAGCACAGGAGATCAACAGCCTCCATCCCCTCCTCTGTTCCGTGAGCACCGGGGACCCGACCAGGTTACCCCCTGGACCCTGGGTGCCTTGAGTCGGCTGATACAGTCCTGCCAGAGTTTAGCCGGATCCTTGTCAAAGATTCCCGAATCTGGCGGCAAGATTGCCCACGCCCCCAGAAGCATCTCCGCTTCCAGCTGCCTCGGAGCCCATGCCGCAAATCCGGCAAACGTCCGGAAAGCTTCGGTCGGCTTGGCTCGCGTGATGATGTGTTCCAGAGCCTTTGGTGTGCGCCCCAGATAAACCCCGTCGAAAACCGGTCGTGCGTCCGCTGGTGGCTCCTCGGCTCGGAACAGCAAGAGAAACCGGGACGCTTCTACTGGCCCACCCGCAAACAGCCGGTAACTGGTCCCCTTGAGCACAGTGATGTCCGGCAACACTTCGGACAAGAGGAGCTTCGTAGGGCGATTCAGGATCAGCCCCACCGTTCCCTCAGACCCGTGCTCCACGACAAGCACAACAGCCTGGCGGAAGTTTGGATCTTCCAGTGACGGGCTGGCGACTAAGAGCACACCTTTCTTGAGCGACGACGGCGCTGATTCCATGCTCGCAAGGA
>JAKDNQ010000066.1 GCA_030456405.1 Nitrospira sp. | reverse complement strand
GACAATCCTTTGTGGCGCTTGCCTAGGGTGATACATTGAGTATGATTCGAAGGGGGCTCGTATGTATCGTCGAAACATTTTTCACATTCTCTATCCTGTCGCCTGTCTCATCGGGCTGTTCGTCGTGTATCAAGCATGGTTCAAGCCGACCTATTTGCCTACCCCACCATCGGATCAGCCCAATACTCTTGTAGAAGAGTCTCAGCGCGAGCCGCCTGAACCGATTCATAAAGGCCCACGGGAACTTGAGCTGAAACACACTCGCTTGATCGACCCCAGCGTCATCCCAAAGACGACGCATCATGAACTGTTGGAGTCGATTCGCGACGAGATCGAAAAGGGACACATCGATACCGCAGAAACAAAACTGGTCGGCCTGCCGACCGCCATCACAAACAACGATACCATCCGTCGCTATGTCGCCGTCCTCTGGAATAACCTCGGCATTCAACAGGAAAAAACCGGGGGAACCGCTGTTTCGATTAAGGCCTTTAAGAAAGCTGCCTCACTCGATGCCAAGAATTCTGTCGTTCAACTGAACCTCGCCCATGCCTACTGGGAATTACGCGACCCGGCCATGACACAGGAATTTCTTACACAGCTGACCGTTCTGGCCCCGGAAGAACCATTCCCTCATTTGGCGCTGGCCGATCTCTCTCAAGAACGGGATCAACTCGGAGAAGCGGCCCGCCATCTCGATCACGCCATCGCTCGTGCGGGAAAAGATCCAGCCTTGCAGTCCTATCTACAGACCGTTACAGCCAAAGTTCGGGGGGGCGAGGCAGGCGAATCGCGCCTTACCAGTCAAGGTAGCACGCACTTCACCGTGAAGTTCGATGGGGACGTCGATCAAACAACCTGGGTCGCTGTGTTGGAGATTCTTGAAGAGGCTTATCGAGAGATCGGGCAGAAATTCGGGCATTTTCCATCGAAAACTGTTGTCGTCATTCTTCACGGCACCTCGCTGTTTCAAAGCGCCACGGGCAGTCCGGTATGGGCCGATGGGCTATTCGATCCTGTACTCGGGCGCATCCATGTTCCTGCGCGGGACGCCTTGGCGGATCGTCCCTGGCTGACACGCGTCCTGCGACACGAGTTCGTACATGCCCTCCTACACGATCAACTTGGGCTCGCCAGCAGTGCCATTCCAACATGGCTCAATGAAGGCTTGGCCATGGAATTATCAGGGGATCGTTGGTCGGATCTAGATCAGATACTGGCGCAGGAGTTTACGTTAATCCCCCTACCTGCCTTGGAGGGAGGATGGGGAGGGCTATCCAACGATGCGGCGACCGTAGCGTATTTGGAAGCACACTCTTCGGTGCACTATCTCATTGACCGTTTCGGCATGTTTCAAGTGCGAGGTCTTCTCCTGCAACTCAAAGCTAGGCAGGCGCTCTCCACTGCCATGCAATCACAACTCTCACTGTCGTACGAGGAATTCCAGTCCAGGTGGGAGGATCAGCTAAAGGAGCGCGGCAAGAAAGGTTAGCAGCATCTGCCGGTAAATCAAACCGTCTTCTTTTCTTCTGAGATCAGATCGCTTTCTTGTTCATCTCTTCGATCTCTATGCTACGCCAAGCCGGCAGATTCTCCGCTGCATCATCGTGTCCGGCTGCCAGATCTGTCTCTCCCCTGATCGGCTCAATCATGTCTTCCCACAAGATCTGGCGATCTCGTTCATCCGTCATTCGGATGCGAAATTCGATCTGCTGAGACGGAGTCGCTAACCCCTCTGTCTGGGCCGCGACGGCTCTGCTGACACTCTCTGTCCGCGCAAGCCTGTCGGCCCCGGCTAAAAACTGGTCGCTCCACATCAACTCTCCGGTTGCAAAATCGACGGCGCGAAGGAAAAACTGTGGTTGACCCTCGATGGCGCCTCGGCTGCGGACCTGGGTGACCGTCGCCTGTGGCGCAACGAGATATGCCACGACTCGGTGGGTGGAATCGGATTCTTGATTCCCGACATTGAGATTCAGAAGACCTTCCCAGAGAAATCGGCCTGTGGCTGCGTCATAGACACGAAGCGTGAACGCTGAAAGTCCATCGTCCCCCGGACCGACTCCGCCCGCAAAAATCCGCTCGCGCGGTTGACTGCCCGCTGATGCTGCGTCCTCTCTCACGTTCAAATCATATGTTTCCTCGGAAAGAATCGCGCCGTTGTCAGCATCGTATGTTTTCACAGTAATCGTTGACGTCTCGACATTTTCATATCCAACGCCAGCTGCCACGACCATCCGTGATTTCAGTGGATCGGGAAACGACAGATCTGCCGTCCACCCTGTCACCGAAACGCCTGGGCAGATCATGGTATAGGCGATCAAGCCGACATAGAACACCTTCCATCTCTGCCCATCGATCCGCCGCGCCCGATACACAGACACGAATGCGTGTTTGACCGGCTGTAACCACTCCCCCAGTGCGCCCATCGTCTCGTACAGCCATCGGATGATTATCATGTGCGAAGCCCCCCTTGCTTGGGTTGGAGTCTCGCATTGACACGTTAGTAGCGTAAATTCCCCACTGTGGGGAGAAACCATTCGGAAGAGGGGGACGGGCAAGAAAGGCGAGAGTGCTGGGTTCGAAGCTGGAGTTTCTCAGAACTTCGAACTCCGGATCGTGCTCTGCGGACAGCTACTTGTGTGGCGTCTCTCGGCTCGGTGTACCGGAGAAAAGCCCGTTCTCGTTGTGGGTGGTCTTATCTGGTTTGTTTATTTCTTAGAGAGACCGAACAAACGAGACAAACCAAACAAGCCAATAATGGTCTTCTCACGCTGGCGGATTTTTTCAGCATCCTGATAGCTCTGTTGCTGTATATGGTAGAACAACGCTATCATCATGCCTATGCGGCACACTTGGATGTTGATCGGCCTGCTTGCGGGACTCTCCCTCATCGGAGCCACTACCACCCAAATTGTACCGGCTGCGACGGAGTCTGGCCGAATAGGATGGGTGCTCTATCTCCTCGTTTTTCCTATAATTCTCGCAGGATTCGTGTGGATGGGATGGACCTGGACCGCCATGGCTTGTGTCATCTATGGCACGGTAGGATTGGCCTTAGACCTCGCCACGGTCACGAGCATTCTGGGCGGACAAGGCGAAACCGGCGCCCTGTTTCTCTTCAGTGTGACGAGTGGGGTCGTGAATTTTTTATTGACCCTGTTCGGCGCGCGCGCGTTTTTGCATTCGTTCCAGGAGACCGCGCTTCCAGTATCCCGCCCTCCCAGTCCTCCGTCCCCTTCTTCATCCGCAAGACCTTGATCCGTTTGAATCCGGCATCCGTCAACCACGTCTTCGTCTCGGCCGCCTTATAGGTATTGCCTCGTTCAGTGAACAGCAACATCGAAACCGCAAAAAGACTGGCTTCTTCGGGAAACAACCCTTCCCTGTCGTGGAGAAAGGCATCCTGAATCAGGAGGCGGCCTCCGGGATTCAATGCCACCAACGCTCGGCGAAACAGCGCTTGATTGTCCTGCGGCGCATAGATGTGGAGCACGTTCGAATACCAGATGACATCGAAGGCGCCGGGAATGGCTTCTGTCAGCAAGTCCAGCGGCATATAGGAGAGTCGCGCGCCGGCCTTGTGAGTCGACGCAATCTCCTTCGCCACGTCGAGGGCTGCAGGGCGGTCGCATACGGTGGCACGGAGTGCAGGATTCTTTGCAAGAAACGCCATGGCATAGGTGCCGGGGCCACCGCCAAGATCGAGCAGCGTCCGCGCGCCAGGCAGGCCGATCTGAGCCGCAATTTTCGGAGCCGTCTCCAGGGTCCGGTGATGCATCGCCCAGGTGAACCGACGACGAGGATCCGGTTCATCCAGCTCATCGTGATCGAGCGGCAATCCGCTCTTCACCGATTCCGGCAAACGGACCCAATCGACCCAATGACTCGTGATCAGCCGGAGATAATCCCCTCGATAGGCCGGATGGCGCACGTTCAACGCGGTAGCGCTCAACCGGCTATTCCGGTAGATCTCGCCCTGTTTCTTCAGCAGGCCGGCCATCGCGAGGTTCCGGCAGAGAATAGTCAACCCTCGCTCACTCACTTTCATGTCACGAGCCAGGTCAGGAATGGCCCAGGTTTTAGTTCCGATAGACGTAAAGAGGTCCAGCTCAATCGCGGCGATCAGGACTCTCGGCAGCCGGTATGTCGTAATCGCATCACGAAAGTCGTCGAAGGTGCCGATCCGCCTGTTCACCGAGCCACACCGATTGTCTTCACACACCAGCGCATGAGATCCTGCACGGCTATGGGGTTTGTCTGGTCTATGTTCCGTTCAAAAAACGCAGCGACGTAGTCATCGGTTATTTCGGTCTGTTCAGAAAAACCGGATTTCAGTAGGATCGCACGATACTTCGAAACCTCCGGTTGGATGTAATACTTGGCCTGTTTCGCAATCTCGTCGATGCCAAGATCTTCCGGCGTTCCATCGGATAGAAGGGTCATCACATCGTCCAGCGCCATACCGTACTGGCAAAGCAATCGTCCGTCCGGCGTGAGCTCCAGCATCCAACCATCGGAGCCAAGATCCATTGTCACCGCGCCGCCTGCCTCGAATTCTTGTAGTTGAGGGAATGCCGGCGCCAGCGAGGCCCGGAGAGAGGTCCAGGCGGATGAAACTTCTTCACTCATGTGTGCGCCTTTCTCGGAGGCGGCGCCTCATCTTGCCCCGGCAAGACGGGCACGCAACACCGCCAACCGTTGGATATTCTCTTGAAGTTTAGGCAACTGATATTTACGATCCATGTGTACGACCAGTTCAAGAAGGTCCGCCGCCTCACGCAGCTTGCCGATCTCCTCATAACATTGGACCAATACATAGCGAGCCCCGCCCGTCCGAAGCTCATCGCGCGCCCGTTCGGCAATGGATTGGCTCGTTTGGCAACAGGCGATGGCGTCGTCGTAACGCTGCTGGAGTAAAAACGTTCGACCGATCATGCGCCAGGCATCGGCGACGCCGCCCTCATTCCCCAATCGCCGCATCAAAACCAGTGATTGTTCATAGTATCCGATCGCCTGCTCGAACTCTTTGGTCTCGCGCGCGACTAAGCCAAGATCAGAAAACAGCACCGCCTTGCCTGCATCGTCCTGCGTCTTGCACATCAGATCCAAGGCTTCGAGATAATAGGCCTTGGCGCGATCCCATTCACCCGCATCGGCTCTCAAGTTCCCTAAATTGCCTAACGTCGTGCCGATTCCTTTTTCATCCCCAAGAATCTTCTGGAGTTCCAATACCTCCTGATAATAAGTCTGAGCCGATTCCCGACGCCCGCTCACCGCGCATATGTTTCCAAGATTTCCCAGCGTAGCCGCCAACGCCCGTTGGTCTCCGGTCAGCCGGTCGCATTCCAGAGCCTTCGCATAGCAAGTATAGGCATCGGTGTAGAGCCCGCGCGAGAAATGCTCGTTTCCCTGGCGATTCAGTTCCTCTGATAGTCCGTTGCGCAGCGTCATGATGAAGGCTGGAACAATCGTTCGACCGCCTGCTTGGCGCCGGTCAGAATCGAGACACCGTCGCCGACCAACAGACTATCGAAATTGTACTTGAGGAGGCGGCGTAATCCTTCTCGAGCCTTCGTCACATCGGCGTATTTTTCATCGGAGAGCATACGCACGAATCCGGCGGGCTTTCCGATCAGGGCATCGCCGACAATCAGCACACCCTTTCCCTGAGAAATGAACAGGGCCGACTCACCGGGAGACTTCTGGTCTTTTAGCTGAATCACCCAGATTCCGCCCGGCAACAATTCCCCGTCTTTGAACGTTTTGGTGGACTTGAGGTCCATCTGCGCTGCATCCGCGTCCGGTACATACAGCTGGCAGTGAAATTCACCTTGGTACTGTGCCGCTTCACGCGCATGGTCGCGATTCGTCACGACGATGTAATCGACAGGGCCGTTGCGAAGGATCGTAGAACTCGCCTCGCCTGTCATCGGCGGGGGATCGATCAGAATCTTATGTTCTCCGATCGTCAAGAAGAGCCCGTTGAAATTGAGTTGCTTCTCCTCCGAGAACCAAGACCATTGCCAGATGCCGGGGAGGAGATTTTTCATAACAAAAGCTAATGGCTTATAGCTGATAGCCTATGGCGCGGATGGATTCACAGCGCCGCGACAGCATCTTTGACAGTTTTTGTGATCTTGGACAGAATGCTCGCCTCATTCGGCAGATCGATAATGTCGTCTTCCGAAACCGTAATGAATTTTCGATTCGGCCCTTTCGTGAGTGAAATCAGAAACATGCTATTAGAAGGCGTAACGGGAATGACCACCTGCACAGCGCCATCAATCCCCTTCACTACCTCCAAAAACTTCTGTTTCCCCTCTTCCATCTCATCCATACTCTCCACCTTCCTCTTCCACCAGGCGGCGTTTCTCTTCGCGGCGGCGGTCGGGTTGTCTCCTATTGCGCGCATCGACCGATCACCTTCTGAGGCGAGGGGTCTGCGAGCAGGGAGACGGCCCGACCGCCGCCGCTCTTACATTTTATTTCCGCCCGCCAACAACTTTTCGACTTCCGCCACAATCACCTCTTCGCCAGCCAGATCCATATTGCCGACACGCTGCCATCGGATCACACCCTGCTGATCGATCACATAGACGTTGGGAATAAACTTTCCTCCGCCGTACAATTTGTCCGTCACTTTGTTTGGATCGAGCAGATAGGGATAGGTGACTTTCACTGGAAAAGCGGACAAAAACTCGACAACATTCTTCTTGGAGTCGCCGGAAGAATTGACGCCGAGCACAATCACGTCTTTCCCTTTCGTCATCTCAGAAACTTTTTGAAGCGCCGTTCCCTGCACCATACAGGGCTCACAAATATGAAACAGCCCAAGTACCACAACTTTTCCTTGATAGGTACCCAGCCCTAAATTCTCACCGGTGATGGCCGTCAACCCAAACGAAGGCGCCTTCTCACCCACCTTGAACAACCCTGCGGAGAGGACCAGATGGGCTGTAAGAACTGGGACCAGCAGCCCCCCAAGGACAAGGACCATGCGTTTCATCACAGCCTCCATTTCTTCGGAAGTGCTGAGTCCTGAGTGCTGAGTTATGAACGAGGAAGTAATCAAACCCGCTCAGCACTCATAACTTAGCACTCAGCACTTCCTGACGCGCTATCCTACCATGCAGATTTTTTCATGGGCAATGGCAGGAGAGCCCCGTGCGAACCGCACTTAGGTGGAGAAGGACCGCAGGTTGCTAAAAAATTCGTCTAGCGAGGCCGCAGGGAGTTTGGCGACTGAGGCGCACCCTCGGGGTACGTCGCAAGGAGACGGACGACTGAGAACGAAGCTGGTGGACTTTTTCAGCAGCCTGCTAGAGGGATGGTTCGAAGAGGCCAAGCTGCCACTCCTCAGCGCGGGTCAAAGGAATGGGGTAGCGTTCGGTAAAGCAGGCGGTGCAATACTGGCCCGGTATCCCAGGAGAGGCATTCAGCATGCCATCGAGACTTAAATAGGCAAGGCTATCCGCTGTAATGTATTTCCGAATCTCTTCGGTCGTGTGGCTGGAAGCGATAAGTTCCTTCTTGGTAGGCGTATCGATACCGTAGAAACAGGGAGAGATAATCGGCGGCGAACTGATCCGCATATGCACTTCTTTGGCTCCGGCATTACGAAGCATCTTCACAATTTTGCGGCTTGTCGTACCCCGTACCAGCGAATCATCGACCACGACGACCCGTTTCCCCTCCAACACTTCAGGCACAGCGTTGAGCTTCACTTTTACGCCAAAATGGCGGATCGATTGTTCCGGTTCAATGAAGGTGCGGCCGACATAGTGATTTCGAATCAGCCCAAGTTCAAATGGAATCCCCGCTCCCTCAGCATAACCAAGCGAAGCGGGCACCCCGGAGTCCGGTACAGGAATAACGATATCCGCGGCCACCGGCGATTCTTTCGCCAGCTGTCTGCCCAAGGCCTTGCGCGTGCCATACACCGCATTCGCACCGAATATCTTGCTGTCCGGTCTGGCAAAGTAGACGTATTCGAACACACACATGGCGGGGCTGACCGGGACAAACGGCCTATAACTCGTCACACCGGCATCATTGAGTAAGAGTAGCTCCCCGGGCTCGATTTCGCGCACAATTTCCGCACCGAGCAGATCGAACGCGCAGGTTTCTGACGCGACAAGGTGGGTATCGCCCAACCGGCCGAGACAGAGGGGGCGGAACCCATGGGGATCCCGAACCGCGATAACCCCCTCATCTGTTTGTAATACGATTGAAAATGCCCCTCGGACTTGGCTCAATGCATCGATGATGCGGGCCAACAGCGTGTCAGCCCGCGAATGAGCGATCAGATGGATGATGACTTCGCTGTCTGAGGTGGATTGAAAGATTGCGCCGTACGCTTCAAGCTCATGACGCAACACTTGAGCATTGATGAGATTACCGTTATGGGCGAGGGCCAGATTTCCAAACGCAAAGTTGACCGAGAATGGCTGAACGTTCTTAAGATCGTTCCCTCCAGCCGTGGAGTAACGATTGTGACCGATCGCCATCGAACCGATCAATTGATCGAGCGCCTTGGTATTGTAAATATCGGCGACAAGCCCCTTCCCCTTATGGACATAAAACTGCTCGCCATCGCCTGAGACGATGCCGGAGGCTTCCTGTCCGCGATGCTGCAGGGCATACAACCCGAGATAGGTGAGGTTTGCCGCTTCCTTGTGGCCATAAATGCCGAAGACAGCACACTCGTCGTGAAACTTGTCGTTACCGACTATTGGCAACCCCTTACCCCTCACCCTTCACCCCTTACTGCTGTTCCAGTGTGCGTTCAATCGAAAAAGCCCATCGGTCATAAAGTTGATCGACAGGGAGATCGACATGGTAACCTTCGCTCCACTGCCCCTTCTCCACATCGATAACAAAACGGTTTCCTCCTACGATCCCAATTTTCATCGCTGGAATACCGGAGTCCCAGGCGCGATTCAATACCTGATCGACCAGCTCAGGCTTCACCGAAAGGACTACCCGTGATTGACTCTCGCCGAACAAGAGGGCATCCAACCTCAATGCATCGAGGTGTAATGTTACCACAGCGCCTCGCCTGGTGTCCGGGGACGAGATACAACATTCAGCCAGTGCGACTGACAACCCGCCATCTGAGCAATCGTGAGCGGATTGCACAACGCCCTCACGAATCGCGTTCAGCATAAAGTCATGAAGGGCCTTCTCCGTTTCAAGACTCAGGAGCGGCGGCGATCCCTGCTCCCGGTGATGGAGCACTTTCAGATATTCACTGCCACCGAGATCCTCTTTCGTCTTACCCAAGAGAAGAATCGCATCGCCGTCCTGCTTGAACCACTGCGTCATCGTCTTATCGGCCGCATCGATTAGACCCACCATCCCCAGCATCGGGGTGGGATAAATCGAGAGGCCATTGGTCTCATTGTAGAAACTGACGTTACCGCTGACGATGGGAATCTTAAAATACTCACAGGCATCCTTCATCCCCTCGATCGTCAGCACAAACTGCCACATAATTTCAGGACGCTCTGGATTGCCGAAATTCAAGCAATCCGTCAGCCCTATCGGCTCCGCACCTGAACAGATCAGATTCCTCGCCGCCTCAGCCACCGCTAGACGAGCCCCTTCATAAGGATGCAGCAGGCAGTAGCGGCTATTGCAGTCCACCGTCATCGCGAGCGCTTTGTTCGTCCCCTTGATACGAACCACCGCTGCGTCAGAACCAGGCCGAACGATCGTATTGGTCCGTACCATGTGGTCGTACTGTTCATAAACCCAGCGTTTACTCGCAATCGTCGGCGACTCCAGCAAGGATAACAGCGCCGCACTCGCATCCTTCACATCGGGCAGCGCGTCGTAATTCAGATTGGTCAACATGTCTTGATAACCTGGCGGCGAATACGGACGCTCATAGCGTGGCCCGTCATCCGCCAGCGACTTCGCCGGAATCTCCGCCACCACTTTACCCTGATCTCTCACGCGGAGAATTCCATCGCCAGTTACCCGCCCCACCACCGCCACGTCGAGATCCCACTTTTTGCAGATCCTGATACATTCCTCTTCCTTACCCGCCTGCGCCACCATCAGCATGCGCTCTTGCGATTCCGACAGCATCAATTCATAGGGCGTCATGCCCGGCTCACGCCGAGGCACGTCGGTCAGGTCAAGATCGATTCCATTGCCGGCCCGCGACGCCATCTCACAGGACGAACTGGTCAAGCCAGCCGCTCCCATGTCCTGGATACCGACCAGCAGATCGCCCGCCATCAGTTCGAGACAGGCTTCCAACAATAACTTCTCTTGAAACGGATCGCCTACCTGCACCGTAGGCCGCTTCTGTTCCGATTGGTCGTCGAAAGAATCGGAGGCCATCGTCGCCCCATGAATCCCGTCACGGCCCGTCTTCGAGCCGAAATAGATCACCGGATTGCCGACTCCCGCCGCCGTTCCAAGAAAGATCTTGTCCTTGTGCGCGATGCCGAG
>JAKDNQ010000256.1 GCA_030456405.1 Nitrospira sp. | reverse complement strand
AATTTGGCTGCCGATTCTACATCAAAACCGCTCAATTGCGGAATCCGGGATTATGGGCCCGCCTACAGACAGGGGAGAACTCATTTCCGCGTTTAGTCGGTGGCGATCCCAGTGGACCGCGCTCACGCAGCACTATTGCGTGGAGATGCTTGGCCGTGTTTGCCTCGTTGGGTTTGCTCGGCACTGGTCTTGCGGAAGGTGCGGTGGGCGACAGGGTACGCACCGTGAATCTACCGCCTGAGGTTGGCTGCAGAGTCGCGGGTGTAGCCGACCACGTAGCTATCTCCGTTGCCGTCGTTCCAAGGACTGTGCTGGGGATCGCTGGCGAGCGGGCACTTCTTGCTACGAGTTGCCGGTCTGCCTCAGGCTCAACCATTTACTTCATTGATCCCGGTCCGCCTGATCGGACCGTTTCGGAATTCGCTGGCACAGTGGTCCACACCCTTGAGACTAAAAGGGCTGGTATAGGGTTTTCACCACCGAACGGCTGGGGGAGCTTCGCGTTTCGCGGCGATGTGAGCCCGCAGGACATGCTCGCGTGCTCGAATCCCGCCAGCGATGCCGAACCGCACCGGATCTATTCAATCGATCTCAGGACCGGTGAGGCTCAGGAACTATTCGCTGCCGCGATGCCAACGCCGGGGAAGCCTTATTGTGACGGCTTAGCTTGGGATCCGGCGAACGATACTGTCTACATGAGCTCAGACGTCAGTGACACGGTAAATCATTACGCGCCCACTGGCGGTCTCATCAGGACGCTCACGGTGCCCAGCGGCTGCTTTGTCGCAGGCGTTTCGGGCAATAGTGGCATTGTGGTGGTGGGGCCGAACCTGTTCTTAGCCTGCAACGGGGACGCGAGGATATTCGAAGTCCGCCAATCCGACGGCGCAGTCGTGCGATCTTTCTCGTCCGGGGCCGAACGTGCCGAGGACCTCGAATGCGATCGAACAACCTTTGGTCCCAATCTCAGCGTGGCATGGACAAAGGGTGCCTTCCAGCCCCGCTTCATCGCCCTGGAGACTCCGCCAGGCAGCTGCGGGCTGTGCCGCTCCAACCAGCGACGCGATCTGAATAGCCTGAGCGCAGGTGAGCAAGCGGACCTTGCGGCATTGCTGGAAGAATACCTTACGGGACTAATTGTTGGCGTCCACCGGCACAACATTGAACCCTGGCACGGACCCGGGCAGTTGTTCTTTCCCGGGCACCGCGGATACATCGCCGGCTTCGAGATCTGGCTGCTCAACGTGAAGGGTCGTCCCGAGTTTGTGCCGCTGCCCAAATGGAACCCTGCGAATCCCATTCCAACTGCGTTCCAACCGGTCGACCAGGCCGCATGCACAACCTCGGGCGCGCCGGACGCCACCTGCTCCGGGATCGTGAACTCCAATATCAGCAGCCCGCTTCCGGCTAGCTTTGTTTTTTCCGGACCTCCCCCGACTGCCAGCGGCTTGTGCGCTTATACAAGCATCCGGGAGCTTCAAGAAGGGGGTGACGGCCGCCCGGACCTCGAAGGAAGCTACCACAATGGAGTGCATTGTGAAATTGATGGAACCATGTGCGACATCAACGTGTCGCCTTCCGCGCTAGTCTTTAAGCCTTGGCATGCCTTCATCGATGACGTGGGTCTGCAGTACGAGAGCGCTTGTCGTGGGTCCGTCCCAGGCTGCGTCGATATATTCACGCCGTTCACGGCTTCCCGATCCGCTGCGCGCCGAGCGAGCGGTGCAAGTGGGGGGGAACCAGTTCATCTGACGGCCCCTCTCGGCTTCTGGTGGTGGTTCGAGGACATCGTGACACCTCCGGAGGTGTCTCCGGCTTTCGTCGTGGATCATTCTGGCTTCAACTTCAAGGGCCGGGTGCGAGGCAAAGCGAAGCTGGTGCCTGGCCTCGTAGGGCAAGCGCTTCAGCTCGACGGGCGCAACGACTTCGTGGAGGTCCGCGACCGAACGGTCGGGGAAGTGGGGTCCTCGGACTTTACGCTCGATGCGTGGATCAAGACCGGATCGAACGGGATTCAGCCCATTGTCGACAAGCGAAGCCCCCGTGGGACGGGATACGCACTGTACCTAAAGGATGGGCTGCTCGTTTTTTCTCTCGGAACGTATCGCGGAGGGCGGCTATTCATGGCGCAGACCCGACCGGTCGGGGATAACCAGTGGCACCATGTGGCTGCAGTGGTCAGCCGTCATCATGCTAAGGGCGGTGCCGAGGAAGAAGGCGATGCGAGCGCGCTCTTCGTGGATGGGGAGGTCGTCTTACAGTTCGACGCGACGACTTTGGCCGATGACGCGACCTCCAACAGCCGGCTTTGGATCGGTCGCTCACGATCACTCGCTGGCGACGACGACGCGGACGATGACGACGATGCCCACCCCTCGCATTCTTCAAATGGGGAACTCTTCAATGGGGAACTCGATGAGATCGATCTGTTTCGTTCGGCGTTGTCTCGTGACCTCGTGGCCTCCATCTTCATTGCCGGGAGCGCGGGCAAGTTCGGATCACTCGGCAATCTGCCGACGTCGGCTGGGCGGCCGCCATGTCTTGTGGAGCTCGGGGAAATGATTGCAGCCGTTCCGAAAGCTGCAGCCCTGGCTCCCTTTTATGACCAGGTCATCAAGGCGCTCGGCCAAGGCAAGAAAGGGCAGGCGCGGCAGACCTTGCGTGACCTTCGCGATAAGGCATTAGAAATGGCGGGCGAGCCGACGTTCCTAAATATGCAACTCCACGTTATCCATCACCACTCTGATGCGTGCCTTCAGCAACGTGACCTCGAAGCGGCGGCGGGCATAAGAGCGACCCAGCCGTGAGTCAGGAAGTGCTCGAGGCCAAACGAAAGAAGGATACATAGGGTCTATTCTTGTAATGTCAGGTGCAGTTGGTTATCCTCGGCCCCGTGGCCCGACCATTGCGAATCGAATTTTCAGGTGCCCTTTATCACGTCACTGCCCGAGGCGATCGACGGGAGCCGATCTACGAGGTAGTTCGGCCGGCGCCGGGGAGCAGCACGTCAGCGCTACCGGTGTTTCGTCGCGGAAGGTGTCCGGCAGGATAGCATCTGGACAGGGTTGCGCCGGTAAATCTATTTGGGGGATGAGGAGTTTGTCAGGATGATGCAGCAACAGATGACCGCGGCCGATGCAATGACGATTCCCCGCATACAGATTCGTCCGCCCGCACCCTCACTGGCAGCGATTTCGGAACTCCATGCCGACCGCAACGAGGCCATCGTCGCCGCCTATGCCACGGGCGCTTACAGCTACCGACAGATCGCCGAGCACTTCGGCTTGCATTTGGTGACGGTCGGGCACATTGTCCGCGCAAGCCTAAACACATAAATCTTGCTCTAGAAATAGACCTGACCCTAGATAGTTGAAGGAATCAGCCTGAGCGCGGTATGCTGCATCCATGAGCAAGCCGCGTGTGTACGTCGAGACGACAATTCCCAGCTTTTACCACGAGACCCGTACTGCTCCCGAGATCGTCGCACGACGCGACTGGACACGGCAGTGGTGGGCAGACGCAGGACATCGCTACGAACTTACGACGAGTCCCGCCGTGCTCGATGAGCTGGCTGGCGGCCCTCCCGACCGCTCTGCGGATTGGTTGGCGCTTGTGGCCGGGTTGCCAGTTTTGACTGTCGAGTCGTCGATTGCCGTGATCGTGCAGACATACATTCAGCACATGGTGATGCCTGCTGATCCGGCAGGCGACGCATTGCATCTGGCTCTGGCCTCGTTTCACAAATGCGATTTTCTTGTCACGTGGAATTGTGAGCATCTGGCTAATGCCAACAAGTTTGGCCACATTCGTCGCATCAACACCATGCTAGGCCTTTTTGTGCCATCGATCGTCACGCCGTTGGAACTGCTTGGAGGTAACCCATGAAGAGCGATCAACCAATCGACGAAATCCGCGAGGTGCGTCATCGCATCTCGGCTCGATTTGACCACGATCCAGCGCGCTTGGTCGCCTATTACGTCAAGTTGCAGGAGCAATACCGCGACCGAATGATTGACCCAGCGAAGGCGACCGATCAGAACGACCAAACTGCCGCATAACGAACGGATCACAATGTGGGGTCATCTGACCCCTATTTGTGTGATTTGTGCTCCCGTTGTGCCGAAGGGATCGGGCTTCGGTTTTCTAGTCTCCTCCGCTCGGAGGAACGACGCCTCAGCTGCATCCTGGCC
>JAKDNQ010000255.1 GCA_030456405.1 Nitrospira sp. | reverse complement strand
TTCTGATGACGCAACGACGCGGGCTTCGGTAAGAATTTCAGATGGCTTGACAGGGGACGTGCTAGCAGGATGCTAAAAAAGTCCGCCAGCGTCCTTCTCAAGCGTGGTTTCGCAATTTGATCTTATCGAGCCGATTAGTCTAAGCTACCCGCGCCTTCTGGTTTCTCTGGTCTGTCTGGGTAATCCGGTTCAAACAAACTAACCGGACAGATCAAACATCGCTGTCGGCATTGGGTGGTCATCCACTCTTGAGGTTCTTTGCAGCTACGGAGGGCTGGTACGGAGAGAAGCCATGTCATCGCGCACACTCACCGCTTGTCATGAATGCGATCTCTTGCAACAGGAGCCGGATCTCCCGCCGGGCGGCGTTGCCTGTTGCCGGCGCTGCGGCATGGTGCTCTTTCGCCACGTACCTGACAGTGTCGATCGTGCGCTTGCCTTCACGCTCGGAGCGGCGTTCCTTTTCATCATTGCCAATCTGTTTCCCATCGTCGGCTTAGAGGCGGCGGGAATTAAGAATGCGACGAGCCTCTATGGGGCGGTCGAGACCGTTTGGAAGAATGATATGCAAGGCGTGGCCGCACTGGTGTTCATCACGACCATTCTGATCCCTGCATTGGAACTGTCTCTGATGCTGTATGTGCTCTTGCCGTTGAAGCTGGGGCAGGCGCCTCAGGGGTTGGCGCCGATTCTCCGGATCTTGCAATCGGTGCGGCCCTGGAGCATGACGCAGGTGTTCATGCTCGGCGTGCTCGTCGCGCTGGTGAAACTTGTGCACCTCGCGCATGTCGTGCCGGGAGTCGCCCTCTGGTCGTTCGGGGGCCTCATTCTCTTACTCACGGGCGCCATGGCTTCGTTCAATACGCATGAACTGTGGAACATGGTGAGGGAGGACGAGTGAACGAGTCGGCTGTCACGGCAAGTCAGTTGGGATTGTGCGTCTGTCATGGGTGTGGCAATTTATCGCGGCTGGTTGCCGGGAGCCACGATCTGTGCTGCGGGCGGTGCGGCTCGGCGCTTCACATGCGCAAACCCGACAGCATCGCGCGGACTTGGGCCTATCTCATCGCGGCGTATATCTTGTATATTCCGGCCAACGTCTTGCCGATGATGCGCACAGGCTCCCTATTCGGGGCTCAAGCGGACACGATCATGAGCGGTGTCGTGTATCTCTGGCACTCGGGCTCGTGGCATATCGCCTTGGTGGTCTTCATTGCGAGCGTCGTGGTACCCCTTGCAAAAATGCTCTCCCTCACCTATCTTCTCATCTCGGTGCAGTTAGGTTGGAGACAGCGGCCGCTGGAGCGCACGAAACTCTACCGCATCCTTGAATTTGTCGGCCCCTGGTCGATGCTGGATGTGTATGTGGTGTTGATCCTCGTGGCGCTCGTCCAACTGAAAGGGCTCGCGTCGATTCAACCGGGCCTGGCGGTAGCGGCGTTCGGCGCCGTGGTGGTTCTGACGATGTTTGCCGCGATGGCATTCGATCCGCGGCTGCTCTGGGAGCCGAAAGAGAGGCATCATGTTTGAAGGATCGCGAGAACCTGACCTCACAGACATTCCGTCAGCGGTTGCTCGGCCTAAGCGGAAGTCGTCGCCCCAGCTCATTTGGCTGATTCCGATCGTGGCTGTCCTGATCGGAGGCTGGCTGGCAGTCAAAACGATCCTCGAGAAAGGGCCCACGATCACCATCACCTTTAAGACGGCGGAGGGCATCGAGGCCGGCAAGACCAAAGTCAAGTATAAGAGCATCGATATCGGCGAGGTGAAATCCGTCGGGTTCTCCAAGGATCTCGAGAACATCGAGTTGAGGGTGGAGATGAATAAGGCGGCCGCGTCTCATCTCGTGGAGGACGTCAGGTTCTGGATCGTCAAGCCGCGGATCTCGGGCGGGCAGGTGTCGGGGATCGGGACGCTCTTCTCCGGATCTTACATCGAGATGGATCCCGGCAAATCCTCGACTCCGCGGGAGGCTTTTGAAGGCCTGGAAGTGCAGCCGTCTGTCACCGGGGACATGCAGGGCCGTCACTTCATTCTGCATGCCGTGTCCACCGGGTCCCTGGAAGTCGGCTCGCCGGTGTATTTCCGGCAGGAGGCGGTGGGACGCGTCGAATCGCATCAGCTCAACCAGGACGGGCAGGGGGTGACGTTCAAGATCTTCGTCAGTGCTCCATACGATCAATACGTCAAGACGAACACCCGGTTTTGGAATGCCAGCGGGATCGACGTGACGATGGACTCAACCGGCATCAAGGTGAACACCCAGTCGCTGACATCGATTCTCATCGGAGGAATTGTCTTTGAAACACTAGCTGGGGCGCCGCAACCCGTTGCGGAGGAGAACCAGGAGTTTTCTCTTGCGGATACCCGGTCGGAGGCGATGAAGCGTCCGGACACGCTCTCTTTGCCCTTCGTCTTCTACTTTACCCAGTCGCTCCGCGGCCTCTCGATCGGGGCAGCGGTCGAATTTCGCGGAATCGAGATCGGTGAAGTCACATCCATGAACGTGGAAGTGAACGAGACGCAGGACGGATTTCGTTTTCCGGTTACAGTGGCAATTTATCCCCAACGGTTGTTGGCTCTTTCGAAAGCGGAGATCACGAATCTGAAGCAAGACGAGGCCAGTCGCCGGGTCCGATGGGATCGCATGGTGCAAAAAGGGCTTCGCGGGCAATTGAAGAGCGGCAATCTGCTCACGGGACAATTATACCTGGCCGTGGATTTTTTCCCCGACGCTCCGCCGGCTCAAATCGATTGGACCAACCTCCCGCCGGCTTTGCCGACAATGTCTGGCGGCCTCCAGGCATTAGAGCGCTCGGTTGGCAGTATCCTAGCGAAGATCGATAAAATGCCGATTGATGACCTCGTGGCCGACCTTCGGCAAAACCTCGCGTCGTTGAACCGGACACTCAATAGCGCGGACAAATTGGTCAAGCGACTGGATGCGGAGATAGCGCCGCAGGCGAAGTCTACATTGGAGGAGGCGCGCAAGACGCTGACGACGGTCGAACGGACGATGGCATCCGATGCCCCGCTCCAGCAGGATCTCCGTACGTCGTTGCGCGAACTCTCTAGGGCCGCACAATCCCTCCGTGAATTGACGAATCTCTTGGAGCGTCAACCGGAGTCGCTCATTCGCGGGAAAAAGGAGAGCAAACGGTGAGATACGGATACCTCGGGTCGGCGGCTGTACTCCTAACGATCTCGTCTCTCACCGGCTGCGCCAGTTCGCCAAAAGAGACATACTACACACTCAGCGCCGGCGCAGCAGTAAATGGAGCAACTTCTGCCGGCGGCGAGTCTGCCTACAGCATCGCGGTGGGACCTATCACGCTGCCGGAGGTCGTTGACCGTCCTCAATTTGTGCTTCGGGCCGGCCCGAATGAGGTCATCTTTGAGGAACTGCACCGCTGGGCCGGCTCGCTCAAGAGCGAAATACCACGTGTGATTGCGGATAATCTGGCTGCCGATTTGAATGTGAAGCGGGTGGCGGCCTATCCGCAAAGCGCAGGGGATAATGCCGACTATCGAGTTCTCGTCGATATCCAACGATTCGATTCGACCATGGGAGAGTCGGTAGCCATCGATGCGCTTTGGACTGTCACGCGCGTCTCCGATGGAGTCGTGCGAACAGGCCGTTCGACGGCTCGGGAATCCTGTGGCGGCGGAACCTACGAACCGATGGCTGCCGCACACAGCCGCGCATTGGCAACGATCAGCCGTGAGATTGCCGAGGCGATCCGTTCGTCTGCTTCTACCAAGCGTTGACCGCCAAAGCAGGAACCGACTTAGATTCTGACAGAAGCTTGGCTCTGATTCTCGAAAGACATCGCCCTCTCGCGTTAGCACAATCTATCACAGGGAGACTGTTAGTCAGAGCCAACGACGGATAACCATTATAGCGGGAAACAGGAATTGAACCCGCCACCCTCGCCTTGGCAAGGCGGCTGCACATGCAGCCGCGCGCAAGCGGAAGGAAGAGTGGCACTTTCGCGACGAACCTTCATGAACAATACGGGCTAAGCTCCCGCATTCCTTGACATCGCCTACCTCATCACATAGTATCGAACTATGTCGCGTTCTGATGTCCGTAAAGCTGTGATTCCCGCCGCCGGCCTTGGCACGCGCTTCCTCCCCGCGACAAAAGCGTCTCCCAAAGAAATGTTGCCGCTCGTCGACAAGCCACTCATTC